>NZ_PNDU01000198.1:0-36735 GCF_005886635.1 Pseudoalteromonas sp. S558
TTTATCAATTTAACGAATTAAATTGCACTATAACGTCGTTAAAAATTTTTTATTTAGAACAACTAGATACAAAAATTTTTGCCTAGTTCTAGCGTAATTTTCTTAACGTTAAATAGACCCCATATATAAGCAGATTGGTATAAATCTCTTAACCAGAGTTCAGGTTAAGATATTTTAGAAGTAGTAATAAAAACGGTTGAATCTCAAATTTAGCCGTTTTTTTATACTTAAACTTAAGTGGTTGTTTGATAAATGAGCATTTGAAGATTCATCTTTAAAAATGCCTTGCACCTAGGGTAGCTATTTCATACTATAGCGCGCTGTTGCATTACACAATTGCAACACTGTGGAGGGATGGCTGAGTGGCTGAAGGCGCACGCCTGGAAAGTGTGTTTAGGTTTACCCCTAACGAGGGTTCGAATCCCTCTCCCTCCACCATTATTCTTGAAACCCAGCTATTTATTTAACTGGGTTTTTTAATAACAAAAAGTACTTAAATTATACCAATCCTCAATAATACCTTCTCAATTTGATTACTTAAACCTGAACTAACTGCGTTAAAAAATTATTCATATAAAGCAACACTATGTCATAATTTCGCCTTGTTATTGCGCTATTTTCTTAGCGCTATAACAGATCACTAATTTGATGCAATTTGTATAATCGCGAGTAAGTTAGGTTCTTTGTGAATTAAAAAGCTATTAAAATAAAACTATTATTATTTTTGAATATTAATTTAGAACTCTTTAATTAGGCCGCTAATTAACTGAGCTCAAACAAGTTTCATTAATTATGTAATTTATGTATTATAAGAATCCTCATACAGAGGGATCGTTGATGAAGAATGTACTACTAATTGTTACTGGTGCAAGCCCACAAGTATTGACAGAAACTCTTTTTGCGCTTTATCAGCAAGGCAAGCCTATTCCCGAAGAGATTTTTGTTATTACTACAAAAAGTACAAAGGTAATGCTTACCGATGGGTTATTTAAACAAAGTCACTTGGCTCAGCTAATAGCAGACTACCAACTTCCCAATATTAATCTCCCCGATGAAAATATATGGCTAATAGAAGACGATAAAGGCCAACCTATTAATGATGCTAAATCTGAAATAGAACAAACCTACATGGCCGACTTTATTACTCGTAAAGTGTTTGAGCTTACCAATAAAAACGATATTAGCATTCATGCATCTATTGCGGGTGGGCGTAAAACAATGGCGTTTTATTTAGGTTATGCCATGTCGTTGTTAGGGCGTGAGCAAGATTCGCTCAGTCATGTATTTGTTAATGATGAATTTGAATTCGTAAAAGACTTTTACTATCCAACGCCTTACAGCCAAGTTATCGACGGTAAAAACGGCGCTCAGGTTGATTGCATCAATGCAAAAGTAACCCTTGCCGAGATCCCATTTGTACGAATGCGTCAATCTATCGACGAAACTCTCATTGCCAATATGCAAAGTGCATCGTTTAGCCAAACAGTAGCAAGTTTAAATTCAGCCCATAAAAAAGATTTAACCCTTGAAATAAACGTAAAAGCAAAAATACTCACCTTTGCGGGTATTGAAATTAAACTTACCGCAAAAGAAACCGCCTTTTATTTATGGTTACATCAATACAGCCAAAGTGAACATAAAAGGCTAATTGTAGGGCGAAAATTTGAAGAGTGTACAAAACACAGCATAGAGTACTTAACACTATTACAAAAAAATAGCAGTGATTTACGTGTATTTCGTGACACGTTTGGCGTAGAACCAGAAGACTTCAGAGACGGTTTACACAGTAATTTAAAAGTAATGGAAAAAACCTTTGTACAGCAAACGCGCAGCCGCATAAACAATAAAATAAATAAGTTTCTGCCAAACGAACTTGCTAAAAAAATAGCGATTGACTCTAATAACCAAAGCTTTGAAACAAGCTACTGGTTAAGTGCAGCAACACATAATATAAAAATAAATATAACGGCTTAATATTCGCAAGCTTGCAAACGCATAAAAATAATAACGCATGGTAAATTAGTTGATAAGGAAGTAATCAGGAATGAAGCAATCAATGAACTTTGAACACATTCAATCTAAGTGGCCAGAGCTACACCAGTTAGCAGTTTTTGCAGAAGACTATGCGATTACCGATCCGCAAAGCTCATTGGTTAAGCTGCGTTGCTTTGCCGAAAAAGTAGTAGGCTACTTATACAAAGAACTTCGCTTACCTGTTTTACCAACGTCTAACATTTTTGATAAACTCATCGCCGACGACTTTACCAGTGCCGTACCGCGTTTAATTACTGATAAGCTCCATGCCATTCGTAAAAGTGGTAACCAAGCTGCCCACGAAGGCAAAGTAGATCAACAACAAGCTATTTGGATATTAAAAGAAAGCTACTTTGTAGCCTCTTATTTGTTTATGGCTTATGCAAATGGCACGCAACAAGCATGCCCTGAATTTAAAGCACCAGAGCAGATACCGCCAACTAATCAGAGTGATGCCCAGTTTACAAAAAAGAACAAGCAACTCACTCAGCAGCTAGCCGAAAATCAAGCCCGTTTAAAACGCGCACTTGACGAACTAGAAGCCGCAGAGCTTGCACAAAAACTAGCCCAGCAGCAAGCAGCAAAACTAAAACAAACTATTGATGCAGAAAAGCTCACTCAGGTTAAAACCCGAAATGAGCAAATTATTAACTCAAGTTTTAACTTTAGCGAAGATGAAACCCGTAAACGCATTATCGACTTAGATTTACGCAATGCAGGTTGGAATGTAGCACTTGACGACGAATCAACAGAAGACGTAGGCAAAGAAGTAAAAGTAACAGATCAACCTACAACAACAGGCATAGGTTATGTTGATTACGTATTATGGGATGACGACGGAAAGCCACTTGCTGTAATAGAAGCCAAACGCACCCGCGAAAATATCGAAAAAGGCCGCCAGCAAGCAACGCTTTATGCCAACGCACTCGAAAAGCAATTTGGGCAACGGCCCGTTATTTTTTACTCGAACGGTTGGGATATAAAAATTCTCGACGATGCGCAAGGTTATAACAGTCGTGGTTTATACGGTTACTACTCAAAAGATTCCCTGCAGTACTTAATAAAGCAACGCACGCTTAAAAAAGAGCTAAACACCACGCCAATAGATACCGTAGTAGCAGGGCGTTTGTATCAAATGGAAACCATAACTCGTGTATGTGAGCGCTTTAGCGACAAACACCGCAAAGCGCTTATTGTGCAAGCAACCGGCACAGGTAAAACACGCGTATCTATTGCCCTTGCAAAACGGCTGCTCGATGCTGGTTGGGCTAAGCGCGTACTGTTTTTATGTGACCGAAAAGAGCTACGTAAACAAGCAGGTAATGCCTTTACCGAGCATACCAAAGAGCCAGTACACATTGTAGGTAAAAGCGCTAAAAACACCGCAGCCAGTGCGCGTGTATTTATAGCAACGTACCCAGGCATGCTGCGTATAATGAACAAGTACGACGTAGGCCACTTTGACCTAATAGTAGCCGATGAATCGCACCGTTCAATTTATAATATTTATGGTGATATTTTTAAATACTTTGACGCGCTAGAAGTGGGCTTAACCGCCACACCAGTAGAAATGGTATCGCGCTCAACCTGTGATTTATTTAGCTGTGATTACAAAATGCCCACAGCCAATTACCCACTTGAAGACGCCATAGAACAAGGCAACTTAGTCCCTTACAAAATTGTAAGTTACACCACACAATTTTTACGCGAAGGCATTAAAAAAGACAATTTAACTGATGAGCAAATAGCCCAACTAGAAGAGCAAGGGATTGATCCGAACGAGCTCGACTTTGACGCAAAACAAATAGACGAAGCCATTAAAAATAAAGACACCAACAGGCTCATACTGCGTAACTTAATGGAAAAAGGCCTGCGTGACAAAGACGGACAGCTACCTGGTAAAACAATCATATTTGCCCGTAATATAGCCCACGCCGAATTAATGGCGCAGTTATTTAGTGAACTTTACCCGCAGCATGGTGCTAATTTTTGCCGCGTAATTCACTCAAAGTACGAACGCGCTGAAGAGCTAATAGACGACTTTAAATCAAGCGACGAAAACAGCGTACGTATAGCCGTATCGGTCGATATGCTCGACACCGGCATAGACGTACCAGAATGTGTGAACCTTGTATTTGCAAAACCCATAAAATCAAAAGTAAAGTTTTGGCAAATGATTGGCCGTGGCACACGCTTATGCGAAAACCTCTATGGCCCAGGTAAGCACAAAACTCACTTTTTAATATTCGACCATTGGGCAAATTTTGAATACTTTGATGAAAACCCAGAAGAAGAAGACGTAAAACAAGCTAAATCGCTATTACAAAAGCTATTTGAAGCGCGGGTAACTCTTGCACAAACCGCCCTAAAAAAAGCCAATATGGATGTGTTTGACCAAACAATTAAATTAATTCACGACGATATTTGTTTACTGCCAATGGAATCAATATCGGTGCGCGACAACTGGCAAGTGGTCGAAACCTGTAAAGACCTAAAACGCCTTAATCAGTTTATTCCTGATGATGTACAAACGTTACTAGAAGAAGTAGCGCCGCTTATGCAATGGCGTAACATTATGGGGCAAAGTGAAGCCTATAAATTTGATTCTGAGCTAACCACCATTCAAACGCTGTTACTTACCGACTCTAGCCAAGTTGATTTAGCAAAACAAAATGTAATGAATAAAGTTGAATCACTTCAAATGCATTTAAACGAAGTGCGCAGCAAAGCACCTGCAATAGCAGAAATACAAACACAGCAGTATTGGCAGTATTTAACCCATGCAGCGCTTGAGCAAAGCCGCATTAATTTACGCAGTATTATACACTTGCGTAATAAAGACATAACACCGCCAAAAAGTGACTTTGTGCTTGATATAAAAGAAGACGCAAACCAAATACACGAAGCCAACAGACTTACAAAAATAGTCTCTATTGATTATCAAATATACCGTCAAGAGGTTGAAAAAACACTCACCCCATTATTTGAAACCGACAGCGTACTTAAAAAAATCCGCAATGGCGAACAAGTAACCGAAGCCGACTTAGCGCAATTAAGCTCGTTAGTGCATACGCAAAACCCAAGTGTTGATTTAAATACATTAAAAGAGTTTTTTCCCGAATCAACCGCTAGCTTAGACAAAATATTGCGTACCATAGTCGGCATGGACAAAAACGCCATAGAGCAGAGCTTTACAACCTTTGTGCAGCAAATACACACCCATGTAAATGCCAAGCAACAGCGCTTTATTGGTATGTTAAAAAATCACTTAATTCGCCACGGCTCTATTGAAATAGCCCAGCTTTACGATGCACCTTTTACACAAATACACGACATGGGGCTCGATGGCGTATTTAGCCAGCAACAAGCCGACGTAATAGAGCAATTTATTAAGCAGTTTGACGTGAAACTAGGCGATAAAAATCAATCTGTTGAAAAAGAGGTGAGGGTGTAAATGGCTAATAAAGTAGAAGTTTATCAATCTGATGATGGTGCGTTGCAATTATCAGTTTCATTAAAGAACGAATCAGTATGGCTTACTCAAGCAGATATGTCTGTACTGTTTGATAAAAACAAACGTACAGTGTCTGAGCATATTCGTAATATTTTTAAAGATGAAGAGTTAATAGAAGAAGCAGTTGTCCGGAATTTCCGGACAACTGCCTCAGATGGCAAAAATTATACAGTAAACCATTATAATCTTGACGTTATTATTTCTGTGGGTTATCGCGTTAAATCTAAAAATGGGGTGCGCTTTCGCCAGTGGGCGACTAAAACGTTAAAGCAGCATTTATTAAAAGGCTATACCTTAAATCAAGAGCGATTAGCACAAAATGCAACAGAGCTAGAAAACGCATTACAACTCGTTAAGCGTATTGCTGTTTTGCCACAAAACAGTGAGTTTGGTGCAGGGCTTGTAGATATAATTGCCAGTTACACGCAAACCTTTTTATGGCTGCAACAGTACGACGAGGGGCTACTTAACTCTCCTAAAGGGGAATTAGGTGGGTCACTTACACTGCTTGATGATGCAAAAATCGCGATTTCACAGCTTAAGCAAAACCTTACAAACAAAGGTGAAGCCACTAAGCTATTTGCACAAGAGCGTAACAGCGGCCTAAATGCAATTTGGGGCGCGTTAGAGCAAAGTGTATTTGGTGAGCCTGCCTATCCAAGCATAGAAAGTAAAGCGGCGCATTTATTATATTTTGTTGTAAAAAACCACCCATTTAGTGATGGCAATAAACGCACCGCAGCATTTTTATTTGTCGATTTTCTAAATCGTAACAAACGCCTGTTAAATGAAAATTACCAACCGGTAATAAACGACACAGGCTTAGCGGCAATAACCTTATTAGTAGCAGAGTCAAACCCTAAAGAAAAAGACACCATTATTCGCTTAATCGAAAATTTATTAAGTCAAAATTAAATAGCACAAAAAGTAGATTGGATAAGCGAAGCGCCATCCAACAACGTGATATAAAAAATTAATTAACACAATGAGCGCAATAAACCGCTCACAATAGGAACACTATGATAACCGGACCTTTAAAAAGTAAAATAGACAAACTATGGGAAGAATTTTGGACAGGCGGAATAACTAACCCGCTTACCGTAGTAGAGCAAATTACTTTTTTAATGTACGCCCGTATGCTCGACATGAACGAGCAAGCCGACGAAAAACGAAGCGCACGTACTAAGCAGCCGTTTAACAGGCGCTTTAGTGACGCCGAGCAACATATTCGTTGGCAAAACCTGCGCCATTTAGGCGCAGAAGAGTTATACAAACTAGTTAAAGATGAGCTGTTCCCGTTTTTTTCAAAAACCTCAGGCGACGTATCGCCAGAAGGCGCGGTATTTAACGAGTTTATGAAAGACGCGCAATTAATGATTCAAAAGCAAAGCCTATTGGTAAAAGCCGTTGAAATGGTAAACGACTTACCCCTTGAAAATTCAGACACCAAAGGCGATTTGTACGAATACCTTTTAAGTAAGCTCACCACCGCAGGCATTAACGGCCAATTTAGAACGCCGCGCCACATTATACGCGCCATGGTCGAAATGATGGACCCAAGCACCACCAGCCAAATTTGTGACCCATCTACCGGCACCGGTGGCTTTTTATCGGTAAGTTACGAATACCTTTTACAAAAATACACATCAGCCGAGGGCATCGAGCGCGAACCAGTGCTTGACGTAAATGGCAATATACAGCTTGATGACAGCGGCAAACCGCTTGAAAACTTGCTTTACTCAGGTGACTTAATAACTCCAGAGCAGCGCACCCACATTGATACAAACATGTTCAACGGCTTTGACTTTGACGCCACCATGCTGCGCGTGGCCGCCATGAACTTAGTAATGCATGGCATTAAACAACCGGGCATTCATTATCAAGATACCCTAAGCCAAAACTTTAAAGAGCACTACCCGCAAAAGGCAAAAGAAGGCTACGACATAATACTCGCCAACCCGCCATTTAAAGGCAGCCTAGACGAAGAGGACGTATGCCCTGAGTTATTACGTAAAGTAAAAACTAAAAAAACCGAGCTGCTATTTGTTGCCCTTATAGAGCGCATGTTAAAAGTAGGCGGGCAGTCGGCCACTATCGTGCCCGACGGCGTATTATTTGGCTCATCAAAAGCGCACGTACAACTGCGCCAAATGCTGGTAGATAACAACCAGCTAGAAGCCGTAATTTCACTGCCAAGCGGTGTGTTTAAACCCTACGCCGGTGTATCAACCGCCATACTCATATTCACCAAAGGCGGCCCTGGCTCAAAAGGAACAGACCACGTCTGGTTTTACGACGTACAAGCCGATGGTTTTAGCTTGGATGACAAGCGCACCCCTATAAAAGCTAACGACTTACCAAGCCTAATTAGCGAATTTAAAGCTCGCGATAAAGCTCAGGCAACAAGCGGTAGCAATGATAAAACCCAAAAGGCGTTTTGGGTAAGTAAAGACGAAATAGCCAGCAATAAATATGACCTGTCAATCAACCGCTACAAAGAAGTGGTATACGAAGAAGAAAGCTACGATCCGCCAAAAGAGATTTTAGGTAAATTAGTGAGCTTAGAAAACGAAATACTCGCTGATTTGAAAGAGCTGGAGGGGATGCTGTGAGCTTTTTTGGAAATCAAAGTAATTGGCAATTGCGATCTTTAAAAGAAATAGCGACTCTAAAAAGAGGATATGATCTCCCTACAAAACTCAGAACTGCTGGAAATGTACCTATTTATGCTGCTAATGGTCAAAATGGCAGTCATAATGAGGCAAAAATAAAAGGACCAGGAGTTATAACAGGTAGGTCAGGCACTATTGGCAAGGTTCATTATACTAGCACTGATTATTGGCCGCTAAATACATCATTATACGTGACTAATTTCCATGGGAATGATCCCAAATGGGTTTTTTACATGTTAAAAGCTTTCCAATTAGAACGCTTTGTTGAAGGGGCTGGTGTACCAACACTTAACCGAAATTTAGTTCATGATGAGCTTATCCCACTACCCCCACTGGACGAGCAAAAACGCATCGCCGCGATTTTAGACAAAGCCGACGCCACCCGCCGCAAACGCCAACAAGCCATCCAACTCGCCGACGACTTCCTACGCAGCGTATTCCTAGACATGTTCGGCGATCCCGTCACCAACCCAAAGGGCTGGGAAGTTAAAAAGTTTGGTGAAGTAGGTACATTAGATCGTGGAAAATCGAAGCACCGGCCTAGAAATGATCCAAAGTTGTTAGGTGGCGAACATCCATTAATACAGACTGGCGATGTTGCCAAATCTGGTGGATATATAACATCTTACAGTGCAACTTATTCTGACTTTGGTTTAGCCCAAAGTAAAAAATGGAAAGCGGGGACACTTTGCATAACTATTGCAGCAAATATTGCAAAAACGGGTATCTTAACTTTTGAGGCGTGTTTCCCTGACAGCGTAGTCGGATTTAAACCAAATCAATTAGTTACAACAGAGTATGTTCAAACTTGGCTTAGCTTTTTGCAGAAAATCCTTGAAGCTAACGCCCCTGAATCTGCTCAAAAAAATATTAACCTAGCTATATTACGTGATTTGGATATTCCTTTACCACCGATAGAACAACAAATTCGTTTTACGAATACTGTTGAAAAAATAAATGAGCTTAAGAGAAAGTTGAATAATTCTAGTAAGTTAAATAAAGATGGTTTTAACTCACTAAGCCAAAAAGCCTTTGCTGGCCAGTTATAACAAAAAATAAGTAATACCCAATAAACTAAGGGAGTAGTAAATATGTTGGATTTTATGCCATCGGAGCATTGGTTGATACCGCAATCTGTATTAGGGGTATCGTTTTGGCTTGCATTAATAGCCGTATTTGTAGCTGCTTTGATCTCGATTATTATACTTACGGTTAAGAGCAATAGTCGAGTAAAGCAAGTTAGGCACATTATTAATGGTGAATCTATCAGCACGCTTTATGATAATAGCTTGGCTATTAGCGAGCGTGCTAAAGCGTCAAAATCTAAAATAGTGCACAGCCTGTGGCATGAATTTGGTGAAAGCTTAGTAAAAGACGACCGCTTACAACGTATTTATAATACGCTGGACGCGGAGCACTTTTTTAACCATAAAACCCTTTCTGCTGGGCTTACATCTAATCGATTATTAGCGGCTACCCCCTCATTTTTAACCGCAATTGGTGTGTTAGGTACCTTTATGGGCCTCACTATGGGCTTGCGTGATATAAATATTGGCAGTGACGATATAGAAGTATTAAAAGTTGGCATAAACAGCATGATGAGTGGTGCCGCTTTCGCCTTTGTTACCTCTGTATGGGGGGTAGGTTTGAGCTTACTGCTCAACTTTATTGAAAAAATAGCGGAGCGTTTAATCATACGAAATATTACTGCTGTGCAACACCGCATTGATTTTTTATATCCGCGCTTGCCTGCTGAAAAATCACTTGTTGATATTTCTAAAAACACCAGTGATAGCAGTGAGGCTTTAAAGGAATTGCATGAGCGAATTGGTGATAAATTACAGGAGACGATTTCGGGTGTGAGTGACAGCATGCAAGATGCTTTTACTAACGCACTTAATAATGTAATGGCACCTGCTATGCAGTCGTTAGTCAGTAATACCAGCCAACAAACCAGCGGCGTGTTGGAGCATTTAATTAGTAACTTTACTGAGAGCATGCAAGCGGCAGGTAGAGGCCAAGGTGAGCTTATACAAAAGTCGACTGAGCAAATGCACGAGGCCGTAAGTAGCCTGAGCGGGCAAATGAGCGCAGTGCTTGAGCAAAGCAGTAAGCAAGCTGAGTTACTGGCTGAGCAACAAGCGGGGGCATCATCGCAATTTAATCAGCAACTCGAAGCGATGCTGAGCAAAAGTGAAGAACGCCAACAGCTTATGGAGCAAAAGTTATTTACGGCGATCGAATCGCAGCAGCAATCCCAAGCGACGCGTGAAGCAAACCATGTAGATAATTTACAGTCGGTATTAGGTGGTTGGTTAACTGAGCAATCGCAAACTCTTAATAAGCTTTCTGACTCTATGGCCGAAGTACAAAGCGCTATGGGCGAATCGAACCGTGGATTTGTTAATGAGCTTTCTAGCCAAAACGAAAAAACAACTGCGCAGCAACAAGCGTTTACCAATGGCCTTGAAACAAGTTTACAAAGCTTTATGCAAAGCTCTGAGCAGCGCCAAAAGGCGCTTGAAGAAACGTTTGGCTCATTAATTAACAGCCAACAGCTTGAAGCCTCAAAGCGTGACTCAGAGTATCGTGAGCAATTACAAACGCAGTTAGGTAAGTGGCTAGCACAACAAGACCAAATGCTTACCTCGATGACTGATGCAGTAAAACGTACGCAAACGCATATGGATTCGGTTATTGCACAGCATAAAGACGTTATAGGGGAGCTTAAAACGGTTGCTGAGTCATCTGCTACTAGTAGCCAAAACCTGAGTAATAGCGCAAACCAAATTGGGGTGTTATCGGGTAATTTATTAAAAGCAACTGAGCTGTTTGATACGCGCTTAGGTGACATGACCGACACTATTAAAGGTATTTCTGCTCAGAATGATGCATTAGCAAGCCACGTAATTGAGCAAGCTAAAGTGCTAAGAGGGCTTGAAACGTCGCTTGTTGCTACAACAGAGCAGTTTGGCAGTACGGCTAAATTAGCTCAAAGCGGCTTTAGCGAAATGAAAACACACCAAAGTGAGTTTATACATGGTGTTGAGGCATCGTTTGAAGGGCTAAGTAATACGTTAGCTAAGCAAGTGTCTGATATTGAAAAGCAAACGAATGAGTGGTTACGCAGCTATTCATCAGAAGTAAATACGCAAGTTAAAGAGCGTATGGAGACCTGGAATACCACAACGCTTGAATTTGGTGATCAGATGCGCCGTACAGTAAGTTCTATTTCTGATTTAGTGGATGAATTGGAGCGTAGCTAATGCGAGTATTTAGAAGCAACCAAGTAAGTGTTGACGAAGAAAACCCTTATTGGATGTCGTTTTCGGATATTTTGTCGGGCTTACTTATTTTATTTGTTTTAGCTTCTGTTGTGTTAATGGTTGAGCTTATGGAAGCCAAAGAAGAGCTTGAAAATAAGCAACAAGCATTTACCCAAGAGCTAGAAATGCTGCACATGGCTGAGGGTGTTCGTAAAACGATATTACATGAAGCTGCTGAGTTACTGCGTAAGCGAGGCATACAAGTTACGGTTAGCGAAAATGAAACTGTATTAAGTATTCCTAACGATATTTTAGGATTTGATAGCGCTGCATTTAATATAAGTCCGCAGTTTGAAGGCACTGCACTTGAAATTGGTGAGGTGCTAGCTGAGGTTATAAATAAAGATAACCGTGAGCAATTCCTCGATACTATTTTTATTGAAGGGCACACCGACAGTAAAAACTTTAACGGAATGCTGGGCAAAGGTAATTGGGGATTATCGACCTTTAGGGCGATTTCGTTATGGGAGCTTTGGAGTAAGTTACTGCCAAGCCAACATGATTTAGCAGGTATTACTAACAAAGAAGGTAATCCGCTTTTTTCGGTTAGCGGCTATGCGGCAACACGTAGAATGGTAGTTGAAGAGTTAACAGAAAGTGATTTTAGGTCTAACAGGCGAATAGACATACGCTTTACTATTCGCAGACCCACTAGTGCAGAATATGAAACGGTAAGAAGCCGTTTGGAGATGCCTTAATTATGTTGCTTTTACCTCCTATTCCTCAGCTTTCAGAATTTAGCTGGGAGCGATTTTCACAGCAGTGGAATAGCCTGACTTTACAAACAAAGAAAATTGCCGACGGTGCAGGGCAAGGCGAAGAATTTAAAGCGCTTGAGCAACAGGTAAGGCAATGTGTATTAAGCAGAGATATTACACAATTAAAAAACACACTACTTAAACGCAAAGGTGTGCGTGTTTTAACTCAGTTATGGATTGATAAAGAAGAGGTAAGAAAAGGCTCATTAAACGAAGAAACAATAGATTACATTCAAGCTAAACATCCCAAACTTGGTATGTCGTCGTTAATGAATTTAATTTCTTTAGTTTATCGTTATTTTGATGCACTGGTTGATGGCAATATTTTTAATCGATTAACGCAGTGGCTTAAACAGCAAATAGAGCAACGCTTAAAAGATCGCAAAAATACAAGTGACACAATTTTGTCGGTGCTTAATCAGGCTAAATGGCTGTTTGATTTAACAGCTCCTAAGGCGTTAGTTAACCTTGCCAAAAAAAACCACTTAGACTTAAACGAACAATTAAAAAAACTACGCTTAAACGAGCTACCGCAAGGGCGTTTTTTGGATATATGCCACGCGCAATATTACCTGGATACACTGAAAGAAATTCCCGTTGGTGAGCAACATGATGTTCTGCATGAGCTATTAAAACAAGATGTTGCCACAATGCCTTTTGAAGAAGGTAAACGAATAGGGCACATAGCGCTTGAAATTATTATTGACCGCTCTCAAGGCGCACCAAGTGAAATATGGCAAAACTTTGTTCTGAATTTAGCTGGCGACCCGCGTATTGCTAATATAGCTACAAATTACCGCCAGTGGTGGAAGCCCATTGGTGAGAGTAGGGTAAAGGCGGTAACAAGCTGGCTTGCCAAAGAAGACTTGCGGTTATTTTTAGGTGCCATTGAAGAGTACGCAAATTACACCGGCGATGAAGCGTTAAATAGAATGTTCCCCGCACGTAAGCGTTTTTTAGAAGGACTTTATGAACATGGGTTTGTTCGCAATGCACGGCTAATGCTTGGAAACCAAGCGGAGCTTACAGTTAAGCGAGTACTGGGGAAGAGTTTAACTACCAGCTATATAAATCTTAAAGGCATGGCCCAAACTTCCATTATTTATTTAGATTGCGGCGATTTTCATATCATTGAAGGCTCACATAATTTTAAGCTTTGGATTTATATGGGCTTACCGAGTGAGAAGCTGAATGATTACTCTTTAAGTGAATTAAACCATTTTGCTTTAACAAATAGCTTTCCACAAGAATATAAAAAGAACTATCCAAAAGGCGAGTTAATGCCAATTCAGCACTCGCCAACCTCTTGGCAAAAAAATGCCATTGATTTTTTAACTCAAAATGGTATTGAGCTCGATTTAGAAAAGCTCTTTGATAAAGACGAATACAGAAGATATATAAATCGTTATGGACTACCTGTGGTAAGAAAAAATGTTGAAGAAAAGAATCTTTTGGAAATCAATTTATTAAATGCTTTAGAAGTGTACCAACCAATTACCGCCAAAGAGCTCGTTAAGGTTTTAAACAGTGAGTTTAATATGAAGGCTGATCGCTCAACTGTTAATTCTAAACTTTATTCAATGTTATCTCAAAATAAAGTGACCAGAGACGATAGGCTCTGTTGGGAACTTGCTTAATAAGTAAATTTTGTACTAGGAATGTTTAAAAGGGATCAGATAAAAATATGTCACTTGTTAGTTTGATAAAAGGGCTTTTGCCTAAAAATAAAAATAGTCATTTAGCAGCTGAACGATACTCTTTAGTGTATGACTCGTATGGCGTTAATTTTGCCACTGATGAAGCCTCATTCCATTGCTTAAATAATGGTGAGGGTGGGGGCCACCAGCTTATTCAGCATGTTGTACTTAAAATGCTACAAGAGCGAGATATTGCACAGCCTATACCTAATGGCTTTAGACTAGACAGCGAACAAGCATGTTTATTAGACCCAGAAGATGCAGACGTTTTAGGGCTTCCGCCTTTTTTTAATAACGACTTTGACGTTGATATTCAAGGTAGAACAACTAAAAGTAGCTTTACGCTGCAGTTGTTTGCAAAATTTGAGCAGCAAAAATATCCAGTAAAAAGAAAAGGACCCATACTTTTTTTTAGTGAGCAAACACAATATTTAATGACGCCTGAGCAGCTTAATGCTGTTTTAGCCGTAGAAGAACATTCGTCGCTTACGCCCGATGACCGCACTGAGCTAAATAATGTGTTGGCAGTTGCTAAGTTACAGCAAGCAGCTAAAGATGGGTTAAAACTAGATTTAAAACATTTTGATAAATTTGATTTAGTACAACCAAAACAAATTACCGTAACAGCAAATCAACAGGTTGATGGTAGCCTAGAGCTTAGCCCAAGCTTTGGTGATGGATCATCATCTGAAGACTTACAAAATCGCTTAGCTCAGTTACAGGGCGATGGGCAAGTAATGCGAATAAAAGACCGCATTGTTTTACTTACTGACGATAAAAAACAAGCTGTTAAAGAAGTACTGCAAAATAGAACCATTCCTGCATACAAAGTCGCAGAATTTATTAAAACCCCTTCAGCTTTTTTAGATGCGTCTATTCTTAACCTCGATCTTGGGTTTTCTCTCAGAGTTGCTGGTATTGGCAAAATGGTACACATTCCTTTTGGTCAAGACAGCGATGGCAGTAATGGCTGGTTTTCGACAAATACAGACAGTGAGCCACCAGAGCGCTTAGTTAAGTTGCTTGAATGCGAAGAAGATGTTGTATCGTTTGAGCAAAGTTACCAGCAAGCTAAAGGGCAAAATGCAGATAGTGTTGTTGTTGATGATGAGTTAATTGACATACGCGATGAGCAGCGCGTTAGCGAAACACTCGCAGAGGTAAGAGAAAATTTAGCAAATCCTTCTGATGACTCAGATACACCTGAAGTTGAAGATACTCAGGTTCGTAAAGAGCAAGTCTCCTTGTTACTAAAAGATGCAGAAGAACATAATCAAGACATTGTAAATAAAGTTGCGCAGTTAGACAGAGCTATTAGTTTTGATAGAACTAATTTAGCGCGAACACCTTTCCCTCATCAAGAGTCCGGTATTAGCTGGATGATGTCGTTACTTAAGTCAGCGCAATTAGATAACCATGATGATATGTATAGAGTACAGGGGGCTTTACTAGCCGATGATATGGGACTTGGTAAAACCTATATGACGTTAGTTATGCTGGCTGAGTACTTGTCAATGCAGAAGCAAAGCAATAAATCCGAAAAGCCTATATTAATAGTCGCTCCACTTAGTTTACTGGAAAACTGGGAACAAGAGGTTGCAGCTACTTTTAAAAACTCTCCATTTAGAGATATTAAAGTCCTGCAGTCATCAAGGGATTTGAAAGAGTTTAAAGTTCAAGGGGCTGAACGAGAGTCTATGCAACTTACGACGGTAATGAATGATTCGCATGCTGATCATAAATCTATTCGTTACGCTTTGCATGTTGGGGCTGATGCAGCAACAAAGCGTTTAGATATGGATAGACGTGTTGTTATTACGACTTATCAAACGTTACGGGATTACCAATTTTCTTTATGTGTTATTGACTGGGGAATTGTAATATTTGATGAAGCTCAAAATATTAAAAACCCAAATACTCAAGCAACGCGTGCAGCTAAAGCACTAAAAGCTGATTTTAAATTACTAGCTACAGGTACCCCTGTCGAAAATAGTTTAAGCGAGTTTTGGTGTTTAATGGATACAGCGCAACCAGGACTATTAGGCGACTGGGGCTATTTTAGAGAGCGCTGGATTAAGCCAATAAGTAGTGCTAATGAAGAAGAAAAAGCAGAGGTACGTTTAGAAGTTGGTAACGATTTACGTAATGCTGCTGGGCAGTTTATGTTACGCCGAACCAAGGAAGACGAGCTAACCGGAATGCCTACTAAAACAATAAAAACAGGTATTCATAAAGACTTGGTTGACAATATGGCATTTGCTCCAGAGTTAGCTCGTAATATGACCGGAGGTCAGTTGCTTGGCTACAACCAAATTGTTGAAGATTATAGAAAGGAGAAAGCAAAAGAGCAGGGCGGCGGCCATGCTTTAACAGTATTACAGCAATTAAGGGCTGTTAGTTTGCATCCGAGGCTTGATGAGGTTTTTAAACAGCCACCGAATAATGCCAAAGAAGCACAGCGTAATTTACAAGAGTCTGAAAAGTTACGCATGTTGTTAGATATATTGTCAGATATAAAAAACAAACAAGAGAAGGTAATTATTTTTGCGACAACTAAAAAGCTCCAGGCTGTTCTTAAAATATGCTTAGACAAAATTTATGAGCTAAATATCCATGTTATTAATGGTGATAGTAAAGCGATTGCTACAAAAAAAGATCAGCTGTCTCGTAAAGGAATGATCACTGACTTTGAAACAGAAGAAGGATTTAACATTATAATTATGTCGCCTGTAGCTGCAGGCGTTGGCTTAACAGTTGTTGGAGCAAACCATGTAGTTCATTTAGAGCGCCACTGGAATCCTGCAAAAGAAGCGCAAGCTACAGACCGTGTTTATCGTATTGGTCAAAAGAAGCCTGTGTTTATTCACTTACCCTGCCTTTTACACCCCGAATATGATTCGTTTGATGTGAACTTAGACAAACTACTAGCAAAGAAAACCATGCTAAGGGATGCGGTAGTAACGCCTGAAGTTGTAAGTGAACATGAGCTAATGTCGTCAATGGGGCTATGAGGTTAGTTGGTATCAGGAGTGGATAATAAGTTTGCAAGCTTGTGAAATAAAATTATTATATGACGTTAAGTATAATTTAACTTTTAATAGATACAGAAAATAAAACCATGCAGGAATAATTTCGAGAATAACTATATGGTGTGCAAAAATCTAATAAGCTCTTGTTTTTCAATTGGCTTTGAAACATAGCCATCAAAAAACTGTTTATAGAGCTCTTTTTGTTCGGCAAACACATTTGCGGTTAGTGCGATAATAATTTGTTTGCTATCTATTTTCTTTATTTTTTTACATGCTTCAAAACCATCCATTTTTGGCATCTGAATATCCATAAAAATTATATCAGGTGATAAAGATTCATAGAGTGAAATTGCCTCAAGGCCGTTATTTGCAATGACAATTTTTGCATGCGTAGGCGCTAGCATTGCAGTTACCACAAGCTGATTAATTTTATTGTCTTCTGCGATTAAAATTGTTTTATTTGTTAAGTCAGGAAAGTCTAAACCTTTTATATTTAAGTCAATTGGCTTTATGCTCGCTTGTTTAAGTGGCAAATAAACACTAAATTGACTGCCGACACCTAACTCACTCGTTACTTCAATTTCACCCTTCATTAAGTTGACTAATGATTTAGTGATTGGCAGGCCAAGCCCTGTACCACCATACTCTCTGGTGGTTGACGTTTCTGCTTGCTCAAAGCGTTCGAATAATCTATCAATAGTATCTTGTGAAATGCCAATTCCCGTGTCAGAAATGACGCTACAGACTCTATTATCATTTGTTAATTTAAATTCAACGGTAACGCCACCTTTATGTGTGAATTTAATTGCGTTGGAAATTAAATTTAAAAATATTTGTCTGAGCCTAACCGCATCACCGACCCAATATTTATGGTCAATATTAGAAATAAAGCGCAAGTAAATATGCTTTTCGTTTGCTGGTACACTTAAATCTGACTCTAAGTGGTTTATTAATTCGTCTAGTTCAAATGGTTTTTTTTCAAGCGACAACTTACCTACTTCAATCTTAGAAAAATCAAGTATGTCATTAATAATGGTGGTAAGCGCTCTGGTTGAATAAAGGGCTTTATTTAGAAAATCTTTTGATTTTTCGTTAAGAGGTTGCTCTTGTAATAACTGTAAAGTACCTAAAACGCCATTCATCGGGGTGCGAATTTCGTGACTCATGTTTGCTAAAAATTCTGACTTCGCTTTTGAAGCTTGTTCGGCTAACTCTTTTGATTTAGCGAGTGCATGCTCGTGTGCTATTTGATCTGTTAAATCATATGATATACCTAAATAGCCCACTATTTTTCCGTAGTCATTTAATAGCGAGGTGACACTTAAACTTATTTGGGTCTGTTTGTTATTACTATCAACATAGGTCCATTGATTGGTATCTGGCACAGTCGGTGTTGCTTTGGCTATGAATACTTCAAATCCTGGTTTTATTGGTTTATTGAGCTCTTGCGTAAGCAGCTCTGCTCTTTCGATAACTTCGTGCGCTAGATGAAAAATAGCGGGTGTTTCAATTCCAATCACTTTGCTTGCTTGATAGCCAAGCAGCTTCTCAGCGGCTGGATTAAATTCAGTGATTAAACCGTTTATATCGGTAGCAATAATAGAGTAACTTGCGCCATTTAATATACTACGCTGCAAAGTACTTATGTTTTCAATTTGCAGCGTTCGCAATTTCACTTCACTTTCTAATTGTGAATTTGCGAGTTCAAGTATTTGTTCATGTTTTTTAGCGGTATCTACTTTTAATTGTATTTTTTGCGCCTTTCGATACAAAAACAACTGTAAAGCGAAGATAAAAATCATTGTAAAAAGAGTTAAAAATACGCTATCAACCAAAGCCTGATATTTGTTGGGTAAGTGTAAGCTTTCAATAAATGCATTAGAGCCGTGAAGTGTTACTTTCCAGCTGCGGCCCATAATTTGGATTGTGTTTGAGGTGTAAAACGCTGAGTTATTGTTTTCATCACCGTACTGAAAGAATGTAAATTCGGTATCGTTATATAAATCGCTGATGGTAAGGTAGTTTTCATCTACTTGTGCAAGTGAATCTAAAATATTGTTGATTAATAAAGGCGAGTAGGCCCAGCCGATTATCGCCTCAAGGCGCTTTTCTCTGTTTGTTGGTACGGTAATGTTTTTATACACAGGGATTAAAATTAAAAAGCCTTGCTGTGTTTTTTTATCAGCTTGTACCAAGGTAATGGGGGCTGAAAGTTGAGCGCTGTTATTGATTACAGCTTTTAATGCTGCTTCTCGGCGAATAGTCTCAGATCCAATATCAAGCCCAATTGCTTGTAAATTGTTTTGTTCAGGGAAAATATATTGAATAATAAAGCGCTCATCGTTATAGCGAGACAGCTCTTTTAGATTGAATTCTTTATCAGGCCTGTCATTTTTAGCATCTTCTAAAAACTGTACTAACTGATCAGAAGGTACTCTTTTAATATAGCCAATACCATTAGCCCCAGGGAATTCGAGCGCGTAGTTACGGCTATTAGAGTAGTTTGTTATGGCTTGATAATTTAAGTTCGCAACACCTATTCCATGTATAAATCCTTTTAAGCCATATAGCCCATACTTATAAAGGTGGACTCGGTTATTTATTCCCGTTGTTAACGTTGTTAGTCGGGTGTCTAAAGCGGTTGCAATTTTAGAGTCGATTGCTTGTTGATGCTTAAGATGCTGGAAAAACGAGAAAATAATCCCGATAATCAGAATTAAAAGCTGAACAACTGTTTGCAGCACAAACTTTTTATTAGCCCAACGCGTTAGAACCATGTATACATCCTTTTTTATGTGCTTGTGTTGGACTATGAATACTTTGTGATGAAGCTAAATATAGCACTTATTTAAAAGCTTACAACCAGAATGCTTAAACTCTTTTGAACTTTAGGGATTGAATTTCTTGCAGTTTGCTTTGCTTTTAAGCAGATTAGTATAACTTACCAAGATGTATTTTTTAATACCTATTTAAACCACTCTTATGATAAAACTAAACTAAGTGCAACCAATGTTTAAGCAACGCAGATGTTAACTTTACAGCAATGGCGATCGCAGGGCCGATTTATTCACATCAATGGCCATAAGGTATTTACTAATACTGCTGGTGACATAACTAAACCTGCATTACTGTTAATACATGGTTTTCCCAGTGCGAGTTGGGACTGGGAAGGTATGTGGCAAGCGCTCAGTGAGCATTACTTTGTGATCACGCTTGATATGTTAGGTTTTGGTTTATCGGATAAACCTAAAAATGCAGACTATAAAATCACTGAACAAGCCGATTTGTATACTCAGTTTTTAAACACATTAAATATTAATGATATACATATTTTAGCTCATGATTATGGCGATACAGTGGCTCAAGAAATATTAGCAAGGCAAGTACATAATCAAAGTGCCATAACGATCAATAGTGTTTGCTTTTTAAATGGTGGACTGTTTCCAGAAGTGCACAAACCCTTATTTATACAAAAATTATTATTATCTAAGCTTGGTTGGCTAGTGCCAAAATTGATGAATAAACAAAAATTCGCCAATAATTTAGTCACTGTTTTTGGTGAAAATACACCGCCTTCAACACAGGTAATTGACACATTATGGACATTATTAATTTATAACGATGGCCTAAGTGCAATGCCAAAACTGATTCATTATATAAACCAACGCAAGCAAAACCGAGAGCGTTGGGTGGGTGCTATTATTAACAGTAATATTCCTATTACGTTCATCGCAGGCGGGGAAGACCCTATTTCTGGCAAGCACATGATTGAGCATTATAAAAAGCTTATTCCAAACGCCAGCGTTAAAGAGTTCCCAGAGCTTGGTCATTACCCGCAAGTCGAAAATGCTGATGCAATTACTCAGGCTTATTTAAAATTTAGAGAAGCCATTAAAAAACGCGGCTAATTTATGCGCCGCGCTTATAAGTTAAAGAACTCTGGATATTTAGGCTTTGAACCTTAGTATTTTTGCTTCGGTGCTTTTAGTTGTTTTTCAAACTCATCAGAAAAAAGGATAGTGCCGTCATCTTCCTCAGTAGGGAATGCAGCAATCAGTAAATCATCTTCTTCAAGCCCCGGTGTCCAGCGGCTAAACCAATCCGCAAGAGGAATTGCTTTAGCGCTGCAGCCAGCCCATTCGCCAGTTGCCCATGCTTCTGCAAATTCACGAGTTGGCCAAACGGGTACGCAGTCGTCATCTTCATTGGCAAGCATAACGCAGCCATCATCATCGTTTAAAATCCATACTTGTTTGAATTGCTGTACGGTTTCGAACATATAGGCTAGGCGTTTTTTTGCCCCAAGCCCTAAAATTACTGCTTGTTCTTCACTTAAATTTGGCGTTGTCATAATTGGCTCACTCTTAATTACTATATCTAAATTATATGCACACAAGTATATCGAGTTATATGACAGAGTGTTGAAAAGTTACTATTTAATTTCATCGTTGTAGATCTAATTTACATACATATGAGTATAAATTTGTCACTAATTTGAGCGATCATTCAAAATAGACTTGAATGTTTGTCAAAAGACCGCATTGTAGTAAGCATACTTTTAATGAAGGATTGAAAAATGACCACCGATTTACTTGCTCCGTTTAAACTAAATAACACGATTGAGCTTAAAAACCGTGTGCTTATGGCACCACTAACACGTTGTATGGCAGATGATAATTTAGTGCCAACGCAAGATATGGTTGACTATTATGCTCGCCGTGCCCAAACCGGTTTAATTATTAGTGAAGCAACGATTATTCGCCCTGACGCGCAAGGCTACCCAAATACACCCGGATTATTTACCAGTGAGCAAATTCAGGGCTGGAGAAAAGTAACAGACGCAGTGCATGCAAGTGGCGGCAAAATGTTTGCTCAACTTTGGCATGTTGGCCGTGTTGCGCATCCTCACTTTTTTGATGGTGATGTACTTGCACCATCGGCAATCGGTGTTGAAGGCTCTGTACCACGTATGCGTGAGCTTACCTACATTACGCCAAAAGCAGTTACAATTGACGATATTAAAGGCTTAGTTGCTGATTACGCAAAAGCGGCAGAAAATGCCATTGAAGCGGGTTTTGATGGCGTGGAAATTCACGGTGCTAACGGGTATTTGATTGACCAGTTTTTACATTACGCTGCCAATACACGCAGCGATGAATACGGTCAAACGCCTGAAAATATGTCGCGTTTTGCATTAGAAGTAACAGATGCCGTTATTGCTGTAGTCGGTAACGAGCGTACTGCTTTGCGCTTAACACCGGGCGCTTATTTTAATATGAGTGAAGATAGCCGTGACAAAGCTGTGTTTGATTATTTATTACCAGAACTTGAAAAAAGAGATTTAGCGTATTTACACGGCGGTATTTTTGACGACAGCACAACGTTTGATGCGCTTGAAGGTAAAACTACCTCTGAATTTTTACGTGCGGGCTACAAAGGCACACTTGTAGGTGTAGGCAGTTATAGTTTTGAAGCAGCCAAAGAGGCAATTAACGACGATAAATTTGATTTAATAGCGATTGGTCGTCCACTTATAGCAAACCCTGACTACATTAGTAAAATTGAAAATGGTGAAGAGTTAGTGCCATATAGCGATGAAATGCTTGCTGAATTAAAATAAACTACTCGTTGTAATAAGTTTTAGAAAATAATTAAGACACCTGAAGTTAAACCTTTAGGTGTCTTTTTTTATACATATTCCTGCCATAAATCTCCCATATTAGTTTAATTTTTATGTAAATAAACTCCATCTTAGCTGTCATATTTAAAACTCATACTGTGCCCGTTTTCATAATTAACACTTTTTTATAATTATTACCAAACGGGACAACAATGTACGCTTTAAAAAGTAAATCGATTTTGAGCATGGCAATTGCCATGGCTGTATCAACATCAGCTTATGCTAACGACAGCACAATAGAGGAAGTAACCGTTGTCGCTA
The DNA here is from genome assembly GCF_005886635.1 of Pseudoalteromonas sp. S558. Taxonomy (NCBI): domain Bacteria; kingdom Pseudomonadati; phylum Pseudomonadota; class Gammaproteobacteria; order Alteromonadales; family Pseudoalteromonadaceae; genus Pseudoalteromonas; species Pseudoalteromonas sp. S558. The sequence continues at coordinate 22,972 of NZ_PNDU01000198.1, forward strand.
AGCCAACTAGTTATGCTAACAATGTGATTGAGCCTGCAATGCTTGAGCAACAAAGTTCGGTATCGAGCATATTATCAGTAATAGATAACTTACCAGGTATTAGCATAAACGAAGGCGATGCATTTGGCGGTGATGATTGGTCTACAACAATTACTATGCGTGGTTTTAGTATTGATGGTAATCAACAGCAGTTAGGTATGACGGTTGATGGTATTCCAAATGGTGGTTCTAATTATGGCGGTGGCGCAAAAGTAAACCGTTATTTAGAGAGCGAAAACTTAGCAACGGTCGAGGTTGGTCAAGGTACGTCTGATATTAAATCGGCATCACTTGAAGCTCTTGGCGGAACATTTAATTTTGTAAGTAAAGCACCAAGCCTTGAAAAAGGCACTACTTTTGCTTATACCTCAGGCAGCCACGATGCCACTCGTTATTATGTTAAACACGAAACGGGCACTGTTTTTAATAATACTCAGGCATATGCAAGTTACTCACAAACTAACACAAGTCGCTGGGTTGGCTCGGGTAGTAATGGGGGTAAAGATAACCAACATGCAGAGATTAAATCGGTAACAACGCTTGCGGATTTAACAATTACTGGACGTTTATCTTACGACGACGTAAATGAAACAAACTACAACAGTGTAAGCCTTAAACAGTTTGAACAAACACCCGATTGGGATCAGCTCACATGGAACTGGACAGGGGTTCCGCATTTTGACCAAATGTTTGCAGAAGGTTGGGGGACGCTCCGTGAAAATACCTTAGGCTATTTAAAGTTTGAGTACGCGATTTCACCAACGTCACTATTAACAGTGAGCCCTTATTATCATAAAAACTCAGGCCGTGGTGATTGGATCCCACCCTATCTAGAAACACCTGTTGATGAAAATGGCAATGCAACAACTCAAGGCGGTAAAAGTGCGGGTAGTTATGGTTTTGCTGATAGCGAAGGCAACCCACTTGCACCAAATGAGGTGTGTACAGCAAGCTTAAGTTGGCCATGGGCGTCAGGCCCTAGTTTAAATCCTGCGTGCTACGATGCCACAGCAACACCCGTTATGTCTTATCGTCATACACATTACAACAAAGAGCGTTTAGGCGTCACAGCAAACTACCAAGCTACGTTTGGCATGCATGATATAGAAGCGGGTTTTTGGTACGAACAAAGTGAGCGTGATGAATCACGTGATTGGCACAAAGTTATTGATGCGCGTATTTATCATCATTTTGATAGCACACCTTACTGGACACAATACAAAAATACCTTTGAGACCGATACTTTTAAATGGTACTTACAAGATTCGATTAACTTTGGTGATTTAACGTTAAATATTGGTGCTAAGCAGTATTTAGTTGAGCTACAAAAGTACGATCACTTTGCTAATGAAAGCTCAGATAAAGTAGATAGCGATTCGGATGTTTTACTCAGTGGTGGCGTGCTGTATCAGCTAAATAATAACACTGAATTATTTGCCAGCTACAGTGAGAATTTTGCAGCAATTAAAGACGGTGTACTTGAACGAGACAGCTCGACACTTACTGAAATAGAGCCAGAAACAGCTGAAAATATTGATTTTGGTGTGCGCTACCAAGCCGATAGATTATCGCTTACAGCAACAGCCTATAGCGTTAAGTTTGATAATCGTATTACGTTTATTGCACCAGGCAGTGGTTCAGATGGGATTGATTACAGCATCGGAACTAATGGCGCTTATCTTAATGTGGGTGGTATTGATTCAGCGGGCCTAGAATTATCAGCAAGCTATATGTTAACACCAAGCTGGAACCTGTACTCGTCTTATACAAATAGCAGCTCAGAGTACACTTCTGATGATCCAAGTGCATACGATTCGAAAGGTGTATTACTAAAAGATGAAAATGGTAACGACGTAGCACCTAGCTTTAGAAATGGCGATAGTATAATTGATTCATCAGAAGATTTATTTGTCGTGTCTACAGATTACTTTAGCGATGGCTTTCGTGTTGGTTTATCGGCTAAGTACACTGGTGAGCGTTTAGGTGCATGGAATGATGAAAACACACGCTCGCGAAACAAAGTAGATGGCTACACGGTACTTGATTTTAATGCGGGCTATTCTACTGATGTAGATGCGGGCCCATTTAAAGCAATTGATATATCGTTAGTTGTTTATAACGTTACAGATAAAAGCTATTTAGCTGGTGGTACTGGTAATGGTTCTACATACTTTATTGGTGCACCACGCACTGCTGCCGTAACATTCACTGCGGACTTTTAAGTTAAAGTTTAGGATTAGCAATTGAATTAAAATAAAGCCCATCACTGATGGGCTTTGTTATATGAAAGGGCGCAAAAACACGATGAAAACGATTATAAAAGTAACAGTATTTAGCTTAAGTGTATTAGTAAGTAACTTTGCAGCAGCGCAAAATGTAGTGCTGGTAACGCTTGATGGTGTACGCTGGCAAGAAGTATTTAATGGGGCTGATAAAAACTTAATTAATAATACTGATTTTGTTAAGGAGCCAGAGCAATTAAATACGCAATTTTGGGCAAAAACTGTAAATGAGCGCCAGCAATTACTAATGCCTTTTTTAACGCAAGTAGTGGCTAAACAAGGCGTAATTATTGGCGATAGGGCTAATGGCTCTACTATGTCGGTCAGTAATCCGTGGTATTTTTCATACCCAGGATATAATGAGATTCTAACTGGCGAAGTTGACGAAAACATTAACAGTAACGACAAGGTCCTCAACCCAAATAAAACTATTTTAGAGCGTTTAGATAAGTTACCGGAGTTTAAAAACAGCACTGCTTTATTTGGTAGCTGGGATGTATTCCCATACATTGTAAATAATAAGCGCAGCGATGTTTATGTAAACGCGGGGTTTATGCCCGTTGCAGAGGATTTATTTGCAGATGCGCCACTGTTAAATGCGTTACAAAAAGAAATCCCCAGCCCTTGGCATAACGTGCGCCTAGATAGTTTTACCTATCGTTTTGCTAAAGCCTATATGTTGGCTAAAACACCTAAATTGCTAGTGATAAGTTTAGGCGAAACCGATGACTTTGCGCATGATGGTCACTACGATCAATACCTTAGATCGGCGAGGCAAAGTGACGCGTTTATAAAAGACTTATGGGCAACCATTCAAACTACAGCAGGTTATAAAAATAACACCACCCTTATTATTACCACTGATCATGGCCGTGGCAGCAACGCCGATGACTGGCAACATCACAGCTCTAAGCGTGCATTGGCTAAATCGGCACAGGGAAAAAAGGCGTTTCCTGAGGGGATTATTGGCTCTGAGTATATTTGGCTTGCAGCCATTGGACCCGCCATTAAAGGCAGTGGTCTAATTAAAACTAAAAATGAGTTTAAACAAGCGCAAGTTGCTGCCACTGTTTTAAAAGCATTAGGGCAAAATCCACACACTATTAACCCTGCTATGGCACCTGCCATTAACGAGATTTTAAAATGAAACATCTACTAAATGCATTGACTCAACCAGCGCTTTTGATCGCGCTTATAATTAGTGGCAATGCAATGGCAGCGCCATCTAAAATCCTGTTTGGTTCGTGTGGGCATCAAGATAAAAACATTCCCATATTTAATGCAATTAATAAAGAGCAAGGGGATTTGTTTATATTTCTGGGTGACAATATTTACGGCGATACCAACGATATGGATGTACTTGCCGATAAGTACCAACGTTTAGGGGCAAAGCCTGGTTTTAAAACGTTAAAAGCGCAAACGCCTATTATTGCTATGTGGGATGACCACGATTATGGTCAAAACGATGCAGGTAAAGAGTATCCGCATAAAGAGCAATCACGCCAAATTATGCTTAATTTTTGGGATGAACCTGCAAACTCAGCGCGTCGCACTCGCCCTGATGGAATTTATACCTCGTACATGTATGGTGAAAATGAGCAAACCATACAAGTAATAATGCCTGATTTGCGTTGGAACCGTGATGCGCTAAACCATGTAAGCGAGCTTGAGTATTACACTAAGCGCAAACTTAATAACCAAGGCCCATATAGTCCCAGTGAAGTAAAGGGCGCATCAATGTTAGGTGAAGCGCAGTGGCAATGGCTTGAGCAAGCGCTTAAAAAGCCCGCAGCAATAAAATTAATCGCCTCAAGCTTACAGCTTTTACCCGATTTTACAGGTTGGGAATCATGGGCAAACTTTCCTGAAGATAGAAACCGTTTATTTGCATTGATTAAAAAGCATAAAGTAAATGGGGTAGTGATCATCAGCGGCGATACGCACTGGGGTGAAATATCAAAGTATCAGCAAAACCTTGATTACCCATTAATTGAGATGACTAGCTCTGGCTTAACTGAAAAGTGGAAAGACGTCAGTCCTAACAAACACCGAGTAGGGGATTTTACTCATAACGTAAATTATGGTGATTTAAGCATAAACTGGCAGCAAACTGATCCCACTATTTCACTTAAATTAAAAGGCATTGATGGCGAAGTAATAATGCAAAGTGACTTTAGTTTATCAAGTATTAGCCCTTATAAATAAACTCACTACTACGCACAGTATATAAAATAAATGCTGTGCGTATAAAAATCTGTAAATTAGTTCTTAACTCTCTGATTTATTAATGGCAATTACCCGTTTGCGCTACCCCTAATATTGAAAATATCTTACACTGGTTTTATCTCAAGCAAGGTCAGTGTTATATGCTAAATATTATTCAATCAAACCGCATGGAAGCCCTGCAAGCGCAGTTCCACCAGCTGTTAAAAGTAAACCCATTGCAAAGCCCGTTCGACAAAGAAGTAGTGCTAGTGCAATCGCCGGGTATGTCGCAGTGGTTAAAAATAGGTTTGAGCGAAAACTTAGGGGTTGCAGCGCAGGTAGATTTTCCGCTGCCGTCGAGCTTTATTTGGCAGTTGTATCAGCAATTGCTGCCAAATGTCCCTAAAGAGTCGGCATTTAATAAGCCCAACCTTGCTTGGAAACTGTTTGCAATTTTACCAACCTGTATTGACGAGCCATTATATTTACCGCTAAAAACTTATTTAGAGGGCGATATTGACGGGCAAAAAACCTTTGCGCTGTGTGAAAAAATAGCGGATGTGTACGACCAATATTTAATGTACCGACCGCACTGGATAGCCACATGGGATAGCGGCAAAGATGAGCTTGATGATGTAGATGTAACCATTGCGCCATGGCAACCTGACTTATGGCGACGCATTGTAAAGCTAAGCCAAGAGCTTGGGCAAAGCCAATTTCATCGCGCTAATATGCAAGGGCAGTTACTTGCAGCACTTGAGACTATGGATAATAGTTTACTGCCACAACGCATTAGCTTATTTGGTATATCGGCGATTGCCAGCTCCCAGCTTGAGGTGTTTGAAGCACTGAGTAAAAAAACAGAGGTTATATTATTCTTTTTTAACCCGAGTGAGCATTACTGGGGCGATATTATAGATGAAAAAACAGCAGCTAAAATAAGCGCTAAATACGCCAAAATGCCGCTGGTGGAAGCGCAACAAAAAAAACAAACCAATCCAGACGAAGAATACTACTTTATTGGTAATCCATTGTTATCGTCGTGGGGTAAATTAGGTCGCGACTATTTTGAACAACTTGTACAGCTAGATGCTCGTTGGATTGATGGCTTTATTGATGTGTTTGACGACACCTTACTAGGGCAAGTACAAAGTGAGATTTATCAGCTTGCGTTTAAAGGCGAATCGCTGACCGATAATAAAGAGTGGTTTATAAACGACGAAGGTAAATTACCAATCAGCGCAACCGATACCAGTATTACACTAAGCGATTGCCATACACCGCTCAGAGAAGTTGAGCGCTTGCACGACTACTTACTTAACTTATTTAATCAAAACCCAACGCTTACCCCCAAAGACATAATTGTCATGATGCCCGATGTAGGCACTTACAGCCCTTACATTGAAGCCGTATTTGGTGGAGCACAAGGTAGCCGCTTTATCCCTTACGCATTGGCCGATTTAGCCATAGAGCAAGAAAAGCCTGTCCTTAGCTCATTTGCGAGTTTAGCTAACTTACCGTTTTCGCGCTTTGGTGTGTCGGATATTCTCGATTTATTACAAGTGACGCAAATAGCCGAAAAATTTGGGCTTGAAGCACACGAATATGAGCAAATTCAATATTGGCTTGAACGTGTAGGCGTTAAATGGGGTATAAACGCAGCGCATAAAAGCAGTTTTGATTTACCCGCAATCGATTTAAATACCTGGCAGCACGGGCTCAACCGTTTATTGCTTGGCATTGCTATGCGCGACGAACAATGCCCGTTTAACGGTATTTACAGCGCTGATGAAGTAGAAGGCATGGCGCTTGATACACTCAATAAGCTTGTGCATTTTATTGATGTACTGCAAAGCTTTAAAGAGCAGTTAACGAGCGATGATACGCTCACCAATAAAGCGTATATTTTAAGCGAGCTGTTAAACGCTATATACGAAAGTGAAAGCGATGACAGCTGGGACTTATTAGTATTGCAAAACGTGCTTGAAGAGTTACAAAAGCACCACGATAACGGTGATTACAGCAAAGCGGTTTCGCAGCGTATTGTCAGTTACTTAGTTAAACAAGGCATTCAAGAAAAAGGCGTAGGGCAGCGATTTTTGGTCGGGCAAGTAAACTTTTGTACGCTTATGCCCATGCGCGCCGTACCATTTAAAGTGGTATGTATGCTTGGCTTAAATGATGCCGACTACCCGCGTAACGTACAGCCTATTGGTTTTGACTTAGTGCCTTATTCTAAAAAGCAAAAAGGTGACCGATCACGTAAATTAGATGACCGTTACTTATTTTTAGAAGCACTACTAAGTGCCCGCGACAACTTATACATGAGTTGCATTGGTCGCTCGTGTTTTGATAACCAACCGCGCATGCCATCAACGCTTGTAAGTGAGTTGTTAGAATATATTGGGCGTAGTTTTGTATTAAACGAAAAGAGTGAAAAAACGCTGCCCGCATGTCTAATCAATCAGCAGCATTTACAGCCCTTTAATAGCCATTATTATTTAGCCGATGAGCAAGCTAATACTGTGCTGAGTAACCACAGTTACAACCCAATTTGGCTGCCAAGTGAGTCAATTAAACCAGAGCCAGTTATTGCACTTGATGTGACTGTGCCAGAGCAGCTAGATCTTGATGTGTTTATTAGAAGTGTGTGCAGCGCACAAGAGAGCTTTTATCAACAAACATTAGGTTTACGCCTGCCACAATTTAACGAAGTAGCAAAAGACGAAGAACCATTTAGCCTAGATGCGCTGCGGCGTTATTTTTACCTTGATGAAATACTCGAAGCAAACATAAACGAGCAACCACTAAGTACCGAGCAAATACTGCAGCGAGGTGAGTTACCTCAAGCCAATGTAGGCAGCCTCATATTTGAGAGTATGGAGCACCGAGTTGATGCGCTTGCAGGGCAAGTTAAAGAGCATATTAAAAGCGGGAAAAGTGAGCCGATAGAAGTTTTGCTTACCATTGAAGGCACCAAAATAGAAGGCTGGCTTAATCATGTTTATTTGCAAAAACAAGTGTTTTATCGCAGTGCGAGTATTAAAGCGAAAGATTTAATTAAAGGCTTTATTTATCACCTTGCAGCGCAAAGTATGGAGCATCACGTAGAAACATTGTTACTTGGGCTTGATAAGCAAATTACCTTTGCGCCAATTAATAAAGCTGATGCCGATGCATTGTTACTTGATTGGTTTGAGTTATACAAAGCGCTGCGCGCAGAGCCGGTGCCGTTTTTTCCGGTAAGTGGTTATGAGTACGTTAAAAGCGGCGGCGATATAACAAAAGCAATGAGCAAATTTAGCCCGCAATACATAGGACGAGGCGAGGGCGAAAACCCGTATATTCGCTTAACGGTGCAATCGCTAAACGACTGCCAAGACGAATTTATAAAATGGAGTGATAAATTGCTCACGCCTTTATTTAAACATGCAAAGGAGAGTGACCATGCAAGCGCTTAATCCTCTTACTATGCCGCTCATTGGTCAAAGTTTAATAGAAGCCAGTGCGGGTACAGGTAAAACCTATACGATTACGGGGCTGTATTTACGCTACTTACTAGGTATGCAAATAGAAGGTGAGTTAAATACGCCGCTCAGTGTTGAGCAAATTTTGGTAGTAACCTTTACCGACGCTGCCACTCAAGAAATTAAAGACCGCGTACGCAGCCGAATTATTGCTGCGCGCGACGCATTGCTTGGGCAAAACCCAAACGACGAACTCATTGAAGGCGTAATTGCCAAAATTGACGATAAGCACCGCGCGTTTGATTTACTCGATGCAGCTGCTAAATCGATGGACGAAGCCGCTATTTTTACTATTCATGGCTTTTGTCAGCGGATGCTAAAACAACATGCGTTTGAGTCGGGAGTGGCGTTTAATCTCGAGTTTATTTTGGACGAGCGCGACATACTGCTCGAAACCATTAAAGATTTTTGGCGTGCGTTTGTATACCCACTTAATAAAGAACGCACCGATGCTATTTTAGATGTGTTTGCCGCACCAGAGTCGTTATTTGCTCAAGTGGCCAGTATTTTAAATAAAGCCAATGCACACATTACGCCACAAATAAATTTAGAGGATGTGTGGAAAGCCCGCGATGAATATATAACCCGTGTGCCCGCATTTAAAAAAGCAGTATTAGAGCAAGAGTTTATAGGTGCTATTAAAGGCTCGGGGTTAAGCGGGTCTAAAACGCCAGCACGAAAAGGCAGCCTTGCAGCGCTTGAAGCATATTGCTTAGGTGGCGATTTGTTTTTTGAATTTGGCACTAACAAGTATTCGTTTGAAGTGTGGAGTACAGAAAGCTTAAGTGGTGCAGGCAATTATAAAAAAAATCAGCCATTATTTATGCATCCCTTACTAAGTCAGTTTGACGAGCTTGCCGCCCTTAACAACACCATAAACCAAGGGCTCAAAATAGCGGTTGTACAACATGCAGCACGCTGGGTAAAAGCTGCAATAGTTAAGCGCAAGCAAGAGCAAAGTGTGATCACCCCCGATGACTTATTGACCAATTTGCACAGCGCGCTTAATAACGAGCAAGGCGACGTACTGGCGCAAAAGATTGCGCAGTTGTTTCCGGTTGCCATGATTGATGAATTTCAAGATACCGATCCGATTCAGTACGGTATTTTTAGTAAAATTTATGGGCAACAAAATACTACGCTTGCCATGATAGGCGACCCTAAACAGGCTATTTATGGCTTTAGGGGCGCAGATATTTTTACTTATATTGGCGCAAAAGAGGCAGTGCAGACTGATCAGCAATTTACGCTGGGTACTAACTTTCGCTCAAGCACCGATATAGTCAATAGCGTTAATAGTTTATTTGGCAAACACGCTAACAGCTTTATTTATAACGACGCCATACCCTTTAACGCAGTGGCTGCTAAAGGCAAAAAAGCAGATGATTCTTTTTTAATTGATGGCAAACCCGCTACCGCATTCGAATTTAATGTATTTGTAGATGAAGCCGCCGATGAAAAGAACAAACCAACTAACAAAGGTGTAGGGCAAGCGCATTTAGCCACTCACTTTGCTAATAAAATAGTGACCCTGCTTGAAAAAGCAAAACAGGGGGACGCGTGTATTGGCAATAACCCAGTAAGTGCCGCCGATATTTGTATATTAGTGCGCGACCGTGTTGAAGCGCAAATAATGAAAAAAGCGCTTAGCGAAGCCAAAATAGCCAGCGTGTATTTATCGCGAGAAAGCGTTTTTAGCCAAGAGCTTAGTCATCACCTACTTAACTTTTTAACAGCGCTGCATGGTCAATATGACGAGTCATTGCTGCGCGGTGTTTTAGCTGGTCCATTATTTTGTTTAAGTTATAACGAAATACATGCACTCGCCGATGATGAAAATAAATGGCAAGAGCATTTAAACTTTTTTGCACAACTTAGCCACATTTGGAACAAGCAAGGCGCTATGGCAATGCTTGAGCGCTTAATGAGCCATAACCAGCTTAGCGCTAAATGGCAAGGATTGGGATATAACGTTGAGCGTTGGCTGACGGACTTTAGGCATTTGGGCGAAATACTTCAGCAAAAACAAATAGAGCTTGAAGGTACGCTGCGTTTGCTGCGCTGGTTTGCACAAAAGGTAAGCCAACAAGACGGTGAAACAGTACAGGTACGCCTAGAAAGTGACGCCAACTTAGTTAAAATTGTCACTATGCATGCCTCAAAAGGGCTTGAATACCCATTGGTATTTATGCCGTTTGCCAGTGGCTATCGCGAAACAAAAGAAGCGCTTTATCACAATAACGGCAAGCTAATTTACGATTTAAGTAAAGACGAAGATGCACTGCAAAAAGCAGAGCAAGAGCGCCTAGCTGAAGATTTACGCCTGCTGTATGTAGCACTTACTCGCGCTGTGCATTTTTGTGCGCTTGGTGTTTATAACATTGGGCAAGGGCAAAGTAGCCGCTTAGCTATGCAAAGTAGTGCACTAGGACACGTGTTATTTGCAGGGCTTGAACTTGCCAGTAGCCAAACATGGCGCACGCATTTAAGTGAGTTTTGCGACGCTAACAGCGCGATGAGCTATCAGCAATTTACCTCACAAACGTTATTAGAGCAGGGCACGCTTTGTTTTAGTAATAGCAAAATTGCCCAGCAAACATTAAGTGTTAATAGAGTAACAGCAAATATTGAGCGTAACTGGCGAGCAACCAGCTTTAGTGCGTTGAGCTTTAAAAAGCACAGCGACCAATTAGCACCAGGGCGAAGTGATGAAGATCACGAAAAAGACGAGTTTGCAGTGCAAGAGGACGAACTACCATCACCTTATAGTTTTCCTAAAGGGGCAAAGCCTGGTAGCTGTTTACACGAAATATTTGAACAAATAGATTTTACTAGCCCAATAGTTCACCCAACTAATACCGAGCAAAACTTATCTGAGGTAGTTAAGCGCAGCTTTGAAAAGTACCACATAGGTGAGCAATGGCGAGAAGTGGCTGAAAAGTGGGTACTTGATGTTCTTGCGTGTCCCCTAGATAACAGCTCTCAAGAAAACAGCCTTCTTTCATTGGGTGTGCTTACACCCAATGATTGCCTAGTCGAAATGGAATTTAATTTACCACTTGAGAGCTTAAGTGCACCTAAGCTAAACGAAATGTTGGTTAAACATTTTGGCTTTACGCAAAGTAAGCTTGAATTTTCACAAGTAAAAGGCTTGTTAAAAGGCTTTATCGATTTAATATTTTGCTACCAAGGTAAGTATTATATTTTAGATTATAAGTCTAATTATTTAGGTAGCACGCCAGCTGATTACGAGAGCGACATGCTTGAGCAAGCGATGAGCAGTCATCAGTATCATTTACAGTATTTAATTTACACCGTAGCGCTGCATCGTTTATTAAAACAACGCATAGCTAATTACTCAATTGAAACCCATTTAGGCGGCGTGTATTACACCTTTTTACGTGGGATGCCATCAGGGCAAGGCGTGTACTTTAAAAAGCTAACCGTAGAGCAAGTGATTATTTTAGATGGTTTATTTAGCCAAGGAGCCATGCTATGAGCGATTTAAATGAACAACCTGGCTTGTTTGACGAGATCGACGAGACACTAAATAATGAAGCCGCAGAGTCTCTTACTTCAAAAAATGTAGCACAAGATTCCTCATTAGAGGACATTGTGTTAAACAATGCGATTACCGAAGTACCGTTACTTGAGTATTTATTAGCGCAAAATCGACTACGTGTAGTTGATGTAAAACTCGCAGAATTACTGTGTGCTAATGACATTGAGCAAACTCATAATGAGCTGTTTTATATTATTTTATTACTTTGCTTATCGCAGCAAAGTCAGCATAGCTGCTTAACCTTAAATGAGGTTGACTGGAGCAATCCTTTTAACTTGCGCAACAGTAACTTTAATAAACTCGATGGCAATGTACCCAGTACGCTAAGCCCGTTTAGTGATGATTTTAATGTACACACAGCGCTTAGTTATTTACAAAGCCATGAAAGCGTAGGCGAAAATAAACCACTGCAACTGTTTAACGAGCGACTTTATTTTGCGCGCCTTGCAGGTTATGAGCAAACACTCGCGGATAGACTATTAAGCATGAGCGAGCGAAAGCTCAATATTAATAATGAAGTATTGGCTGAACTTTTAAATACCTATTTTCCTGCTGATTCAACAATTGAAACTGATTGGCAAAAAGTGGCGTGTGCGATTGCGGCCACCAAAGGCTTTAGTGTGATCACGGGTGGCCCAGGTACAGGTAAAACTACCACAGTGACTAAGTTGCTGGCTATTTTGCAGTCACTTTATGAAACAGCACCCCTTAGTATTAAGCTGGTGGCCCCTACAGGTAAAGCCGCTGCACGTTTAAGTGAGTCTATTTTGGGCGCTAAAAATAAGCTCACAACGATTCCTGATGATATAAAAACGCTGATCCCGCAAAGCGCTCAAACGATTCATCGCTTATTAGGCGTAAAACCGTTTACTAATAAATTCAGACATAACAAAAGCAATCCGCTGCATTTAGATGTACTAATTATTGATGAAGCCAGTATGGTCGATTTATCGCTGATGGCTAAATTAATAGAAGCGCTACCTGCGCACGCGCGATTAGTACTCCTAGGTGATAAAGATCAGCTTGCCTCGGTAGATACCGGCAGCGTAATGAGCGATTTATGCCAAGGTTTAACACTTGGGCAAACGCCAAGTTATTCGCAAGCACGTTGTAATGAGCTAAATAGTTTATGTTTTAATAATGAGCCTAAGCTCGTAGCGCAAAGCGTGAGTGAATTTAAACTCGCAGATTGCATTGCCTTTTTACAACACAGTTATCGATTTGATGCACAAAGCGGCATTGGTCAACTCGCACTTGCGGTAAATACCAATAACACCGGTATTTTAAATTACGTAGAGCAACAAAGCATTGAAGGGCGTTTTAACGATGTAATTTTAGATTACGACTTTGTAGCAAAACCGATTGAAAAGCTTGTTAAAAGTGCAGCAAGTCATTATGCAAAATACCTTAACTTAATTGCCCAAGGTGCAAATGTTGCACAAGTACATGCTGCTTTTGCTAGTTATCAGCTTTTAGCTGCGGTACGAGAGGGCGATTACGGCGTGCATAGCTTAAATCAGCGAATAGAGCGCGTATTGCAACAGCAAGGTTTAATAACAGTTAGCCCTAATACTCATCATTATACAGGCATGCCCATTATGGTGAGCCAAAACGATTATCAACTTAAGTTATTTAACGGCGATATTGGCATTTTAATGCCAGATGAAAGTGGGCAGCTCAAAGCCATATTTATTGACGAGCAAGGTAACCAGCGAGCATTTTCGCCTGCACGTTTGCCGGCGCACGATAAAGTATATGTGATGACCATTCATAAATCACAAGGCTCAGAATTTAGCTACACCGCTATGGTACTGCCACCGCTAAAACAAGCCCGTATTGGGATCAACAGGCAATTAGTGTATACGGGAATAACCCGCGCTAAAAACACCTTTGAGCTGGTGGCTGACAAAAAAGTACTGCAACTAGCGATGAATAAAAGCGTATCGAGAGCATCGGGTTTGTATCAAAGATTGAAGTTATAAATAACCTGAACACTGCTTAAGAGATTTACTAACCTATTGAATCATGGTGATATTTAAATTTTTTCTCTAGTCAGAGATTTTCAGTGGAAACAAGGCGAATTTACGCGTCAATAGCGGGCCTATTGCAAGTAAATTCAACGCAGTTAGAGAGTTATTTAATAAGCTAA
>NZ_PNDU01000199.1:0-26491 GCF_005886635.1 Pseudoalteromonas sp. S558
CCTTAGCTCTGGATAATAAATCTATCTCGAGCGGCTATTTTCAGCGCTAACTGCGTTGAATTTACTTGCAATAGGCCCGCTATTGACGCGTAAATTAGCCTTGTTTCCACTGAAAATCTCTGGCTAGAGAAAATAAATTCAAATATCACCATGATTTAATACGTTAAGTAAATCTCTTAACCAGACTTCAGGTTAAGCCGATTGGTATAACTCAGTAGATTACATTGCTGCTATTTGGCGACAAGCGGCTTTATTTTACGATTAGTCGCATTAAATTCAGCGAGTGTATAAGGTAGACGCTTAATAATACCTATTGCTTTAAATTAGTACGCTATTATAGCGATAAGAAAGCAGCTCAATAGCAAAGCTATCGTTATGATATCTTAAATAAAATTGGTAAAATCAGCAGCTTCACTCTAAAGGGGCTAGATGCAATGTCTGCAACCATATCTAAAAAATACCAAGCAATGCTTAACTGGCGACCTAATTTAATAGGGCAGTTTGCAATAAGTATGCTGCTTTCGTTACTCCCGCTTTCTATTGTGGTAATTGTTTTTTTAAATGCGCTTAACAAACAGTTGGCTGCTACTCAAAGTATTGTCAGTAATAACTACCAAGTAACCAAATCGTTCAATATTTTAAAACAAGAGCTCAATAGCCTTGAGCGTGCCACTAGGCAAAATTGGGTGTTAAAAAGTGAATCGCTCGATAAACTCATTGTCGATAAATGGCAATCATCCCTGCAAAGTATTGATGAACTGAAGTTGATTAATTCCGATCGTGATTACACTCAGCAGTGGCAGCACTTATTTACCGTTTTAAAAGCCGCACATGTTGAACTTATTGATGAAAAACAACAGCAAGCAGAATTGTTTTTGCCAGTAAGTGATCTTGTCGCCGAGCTGACCTTATGGCTGCGAGATAAAAACGAAGCGCAAATTACCAGTAACCAAAACGAACTAACAAGCTTGCAAGCGTCATTTATCAATTGGCTGGTGGCACTTATTCCACTGACTTTAATTGTTGGCGGAGGTTTTTTGTGGCGCATAAGTGGGCGGCTAAAAGGGTTAACTACGGTTATTGATAAGCTGGGGCAGGGACATTGGCAGCAAAAAATATCTGTTAAAGGTTCTGCTGAGCTAATTGAGCTAGGAGAAAAACTCCAGTGGGTGCAAGCGCAATTACACATGCTTGAGCAGCAAAAAGATACTTTTTTACGCCATGTAACTCATGAGCTAAAAACGCCGCTTGCTTCAATGGTCGAAGGCACGGATTTATTAACTGATGAAATAGTAGGCCCTGTTACCGATGAGCAAAAAGCGGTGCTTGAGCTCATTAGCCAATCTATGGTGCGCCTTCGCACAATGATTGATAGCTTGCTAAGTTATAATGCCATTCGCACCAGTAAAGATAGTCTAAGTGAGGTTGAATTTAGCCTCCTTATTAATAAAATTAGCAATCATTTTGAACATCGCTTGACTGCGCGTGAGCAGGCTCTACAGTGGCAAAATACTCTACCTAATAAGCCACTTGCTTTACCCAGTGAACTCATTGAGATGATTTTAATTCAGCTTATTTCAAATGGCTTAAAATTTTCACAAGATAAGCAAAGCGTCACTATTAATTTAGCGCTTGAGCAAAACCAACTTTGTATTGCTGTGCTTGATGAAGGCTGCGGTATAAAGGAGCAAGAAAAAACTCATATTTTCAGTGCTTTTTATCAAGGCAAACACAGTAAAAGTGTTACGTTACAAGGCAGTGGACTGGGATTAACTATTGTAAAAGAGTCAGTTGAACAATTAAGAGGAACACTCACCGTTGAACATAATGAGCCTCATGGTTGTCGGTTTTTAATTCAAATTCCTATTACAAAAAATCCAGGAGTTAGTTAACATGCGCTTGCGTTACATTGCTATTTTTTGTGTGCTCAGTGTCAGTATGGTTATATCGGGTTGTAAAATTAATAACGGGCAAAAAGATCGCGTGTTAATAACACCAGAGCCTGTAGTTGCCACTAACATAAAAAACGATAAAAAAAACAAACCAAATCCAAAGCCTAAGGCAAAAATTGAACCCGGTTACCCAACCACAGATCAAGTTATTGCATGGCATGCTAATCAATGTGGCGGATTTAAATTAGTGCCTAGCAAACATATTTTTACTGGCGAGAGCGAGCTTAAACGCTTTTTTAAGTTTATGTGTTTAAATATAAGTAACGACCCAAATACAGTGATGACTAAGTTGCTTAAGCTCGATCTTGCTTACTTTTGGCCTGATGATATAAAGCAATATTTATGGCTTCAAAAACAGCACATTACTATGCAAGTAAATGCTAAAAAAGAGCAGCAAGCACTGAATAATAAAATGCAAGAAACCCTCTCATCGTTAGCAACTATCGAACAGCAGCTTTTACTACGTGAAGAAATTAAGGAGCAGTAATTATGGCCGCAACCAAACCGCAAGGTGCAAAAGTACTATTAGTTGACGACGACGCTAGCTTATTAAAACTGCTCGCTATTCGTATCGAATCAAAAGGATACGAAGTAACTACCTGTGAAAGTGGTTTAACCGCACTGCAAATACTAAAAGGCCAAGTATTTGATGCAGTAATAACCGACCTACGAATGGATGAAATGGACGGTATGGCTCTGCATCGTCAGCTGCAAAGTCGCTATCCTGCATTGCCTGTAATTATGATGACAGCGCATGGTTCAATTCCTGATGCCATAGAGGCAACTAAACAGGGCATTTTTGCATTTATAACCAAACCAGTAGATAAAGACGAGTTATTCGACAGTCTCGCCAAAGCTATAGAGATTCATGGTGTTAACGCCGATGAAGCCGCGCCTAAAAGTAATATTGTAACGCGCAGTGGCGCTATGCTGCATTTACTAGAGCAAGTAAAGCTACTTGGTCCAACACAGGTTAATGTACTTATTTCGGGGGCCAGTGGTACAGGTAAAGAATTGCTCGCCCAAGCTATTCATCAGCATAGTCATGTAAGCGATGGGCCCTTTGTCGCTATAAACTGTGGCGCGGTACCGAGTGAACTTTTAGAATCAGAATTATTTGGTCATAAAAAAGGCGCGTTTACGGGGGCGATTAAAGATCACCAAGGTTTGTTTCAACAAGCGCAAGGTGGCACGTTATTTTTAGATGAAATCGGCGATATGCCACTTAACCTACAAGTTAAGTTACTGCGTGTATTACAAGAAAAAACTATTCGTCCAGTGGGCTTTCAAGAAGAAATAGCAATAGATGTGCGTATTGTATCGGCAACACACAAAAACCTCCCAGAAGCTATTTTAAACCAGCAATTTAGAGAAGATTTATACTATCGCTTAAACGTTGTTAATTTAAAACTACCGCCTCTTTGCGAGCGCCGTGAAGATGTCAGCCTGCTAGCCCAGTATTTTAGCGCCAGCATTGCTAAACGTATGAACCAAAGTGAAAAGCATTTTGCTAACGATGCTATGCACGCATTAGTACGTTACGATTGGCCTGGTAATATTCGCCAACTACAAAATGTAGTTGAACAGGTTGTTGCGCTGACCCCAAGTGAGGTAATATCAGAACAATTGGTGTTAGCTGCACTAAATAGTAATGAAAAAAACCTAGCCCCGCTCTCGTTAAACGATGCTAAAAAAGAATTTGAGCGTGATTACGTGATTAACACTCTTAAAATGGCGGCAGGAAATGTAGCTGAAGGCGCTAAGCTTGCTAAGCGTAACCGTTCTGACTTTTATAAGTTAATTAAAAAGCATAACATTGACGTTGATAATTTAAATTGAATTTTTAAAGGAAGTAAACATGCAGTTATTTATGGTGTACTTAGGGGGGCGAATTCAGGGTTGCCATATAGAAATGCACGATATTCGATTTGTAGTGGGGCAAAACATTGAGCAAACGTATTCAAAATTAAAAAGCCAATGGGTGGGTGACAAAAACAGCGTTCATATGGATAGTTACATGGCGATTAACCATATTGATGGCTTTAAAGTTGAGGTTGTTGATACGTACGTTGAGCAAAACAAACAACTCTATTTTGTAAACTTAGGTGCTTACCGAAGCGATTCACTTGCTGAGCAGCACGATTTTGCACTATATGTTGCAAGCAGTGCAGATGAAGCCAAGCAGCGCGCAAAAGACGATTTACTTGCAGGGCTTAGTCATATTCATAAAGATGATTTACACGACGTAGATGACTGTTTTGCTATCGATTTACTCGACAGCCAATTGAATATAAAGTTAACCCCCAGTGGTGAAGCACAAACTATAAAGCCAGATTGGTTTGGCTATCATATATTGTAATAATAATTTTACTTGGTTCAATAGGGATATTTGTGAAAAAGTATGGCTTCTTAGTGTTTATTTTATTATTGACCGGTTGCGAGTCAATATCGCACCTAGCGCCAGTAAGGGATCTCAATAAACTTGCGAAACAAGTAAAAAACAACCCCACCGATGTTAAAGCAATTGAAAAACAAGTAAAAAAAACGCATCGTTCAATTAAGCAACAAGTGGGGAGTGTTAGCCAGCTATTAGCAACGTTAGAAAATGTAGTTAGTCGTAAATGGGGTAAAAAAAATACTCAGCAACCAACGCGCAGAAAGTATGTAAAATACAGCAATGATTACCAAGCACGCGCCGTTATTGATTTTGACCGTAATATGGTGCAGGTCGAAACCATAGCCACTAAAAATACCAATTCGCTTCTAACTCAAGCAATTGTAATGACATTATTGACCTCAAGTGACCCACATAAAACAGATATTTTTACCAGTAAATCGCCTATTTTAGGGGATGAACCTTTTTTGTATCAACAAGTGCTCGATGAAGACGGACTCCCCATAAAATATGAATGGCGGGCAAATCGTTTTGCTCGTTACTTAGTAGATACCAAAGTGCAAAAAAAACGTAGTGATGGTCATTCAATCACATCAGTGTCTTTTCCTCTGGTAGAGCAAAACGCCCACTTACGAAAGCAAAAATACAGTGATTATGTATTAGCTGCGGCAAAAAAATATCAGCTTCCCGCATCGCTTATCTACGGTATTATTGAAACAGAGAGTCACTTTAACCCTTACGCAGTAAGCTCTTCAAATGCGTATGGATTAATGCAAATAATTCCGTCGCGCGCAGGAAGAGACGTCTATCAAAAAATAAAGAAAATACCAGGGGAGCCGAGTAAAGAAGTATTGTTTGATCCTAAAAGAAATATAGATATTGGCAGTGCGTATTTAAGTGTACTAAAAAATAGCTATTTAAATAAAATACAAACCAAACAAAACCAACATTACGCCATGATTTCTTCATATAACGGTGGCGCAGGCAATGTACTAAAAATATTTAATTCAAATAGAACAATCGCATTTTCAAAAATTAACCAACTAACGTCGAGTCAGTTTTATAAAATACTCACAACTAAGCACTCTAGAGCTGAATCGAGACATTACTTAGAAAAAGTGACCGTAGCAGAAAAAGCATATCAATAAGTTAGATGGGCCCTTACTTAACTAGTTACTTTTTATGATCGAGTTTGATCAAGTCTGTAGTTTTTTAGGGCCGCAAGCGGGGGGGAAGCTTATTCTATAGTTATATTTCACAGTACTCCGACTGAATTAACCCAAAGCATTTAAGATTGTGAAACTGATTTTTCCAGTAACCACTTTGACGCCTAATGCCTTCTTCTTTGAATCCAACTTTTAGAAGAAGAGATTCAGATGCAGAGTTTCCAGGAACAGTGTCTCCTTGTATGCGATTAAGTTTACCGCAAGATAAGTCACCTGAAAATGCCGCCTTAACTATTCGGTGGACCGCTTCAGTGGTAAAGCCCATGCCCCAATACTTAGGCAGTAAATCATATCCAAGAACAGCGCTCTTCATTTTAGGACTCCAAGTATTAAAGCCACAAGTACCGATAAGTTGATTTGTTTCTTTTAGGCGAATAGCCCAACGAATACCAGAGTTTTCTTCAAAGCGAGAGTTGAAAAATTCAATTCAATTAAATTAATCGCCTGTAACAGTTCAGTGAAAGCTTCTAAGTCATAATATTTAACAACTAAATTGTTCGAGAACAACTCAAATAAACTATTTGAATCTTCTTTTGATAACTGATCTAATCTTAAGCGATTCGTCTCTAAAACAGGAAATGACAATCTAAACCCTCCGTGAAATATAACGAGCCGATAGATTAACTCGTTTCAAATTTATTTGTTATTGATAAACAAACCATAGCTGAGTTCCTGTTTTGGTTCAATCGGCTACTTCAATTTCAGATGAAATATTAAAAGGAGTTTTGGTGCTGTTTTAATTGGCATTTTGGACTATATTACAGGTGTGTGAGTGGCTTGTGAGATTACTGAACCTCAGATTGTGGATTACCATATATTTTAAAGTATTGGGAAAAGATGTTTTTTCGAGAAACGCCTTTGGGTTGTGAAATAAATGGAAATAAAAACGCTTTTTTATCCAATATTTCTACTTTCCATTGAGTTTCACCAATAAAATAGAAGGTTAACGTATTGGGTTCTTGAATATTATAATCTCTAAAAAATCCCGTTGAATACATACTTCCAATTGTAGCTGAATCAATAACATCTAAATTTTCATCCAAAAGATGAATGTGAAGCATATCTTCATGAGGGGTGTCGTCCGTCATAAATACAAGGTACTTACAACCTGTTTTAATACAACGTTCCAAATAACTCCCGTCAATACTTTTACCTGTATTCGTGTTGCCTAAAAATATACAGCTTTGCTGTGAGGAAGTAGGCTGTGTATTAAATTCTTGACTGTCGAGTGTAATCATATTTTTCACCAAGTCATACTCACGCCAAAAGCGGCTAATGCACCTCATCAGGTTTTACAATTTCAGAATAAACGATATTTTGCTTCGTTTTAGATAGCTCATCAAATATTTTTTAATCTTTTTGTAATTCATTTTGTATGCTATTTTCCCTTTCTTGATAATAATTAACTCTTATAAATCAGTTATTTCTCTTGCTCTTCTTTTTCACTTTTGGCGGCCATTTTAAATGCCACAATAACTAGCCCAAACATAGCAAACGGTAGTGCTGCTAACATGTATTCAACCACATTACTGTCTTGAAAGTTTGCTTGTAGTAAAAAGTGGCCTGCTACGCACATTAAAATAACGACCAATAAAATAGGCAGTAACATAAGTTCTTTTTTTGATGAATGATTTTTCATTGAATACGAGGCTGTAGCTAAAAATAATGCGCCATTGTAATGAGCTTGTTTAGGCTTGGCAAACTCCGCAGAATTTATTAATTAATGATATGATTAACATCAAACAATTTTATTAATGTTTATGGGAATAAAGTGAAAAATAGCTTAAAACAAGTTTATCTCGTTGGTGGTGCAGTGCGCGATAAACTGCTAAATATAAAATCAAAAGATAACGACTATGTAGTGATTGGTGAAACACCAAAAACGATGGAGTCGCTTGGTTTTGTGCCAATAGGTAGCGACTTTCCAGTTTATTTGCACCCAAAAACAAAAGAAGAATATGCACTAGGGCGCACAGAGCGCAAAAGCGGCAAAGGCTATACCGGTTTTGTGGTTGATGCCAGCCCAACAGTAACGCTCGAAGAAGATTTAGCAAGGCGCGATTTAACCATAAATTCAATGGCGCTTGACGAAAACGGCAATATTATTGACCCGTTTAATGGTCAAACTGACTTACAAAATAAAACACTGCGCCACACCACAGCTGCATTTGTAGAAGACCCTGTACGAGTACTGCGTATTGCTCGCTTTTTAGCGCGCTATGGCAGCCAGTGGAGCATTCACCCAAGTACGTATGCGTTAATGCGCGAGCTTAAAAATAAAGGTGAGTTAACACATTTAGTGCCTGAGCGAGTATGGCTTGAAACAGAAAAAGCACTGGGTGAAAAACACCCTGAGCTTTATTTTGAAGCATTGCAAGGTTTGGGTATTTTCCCAGAGCTTGAGCGCATGGTTAATGTACCGCAACCAGCAAACCATCACCCTGAAGGGGATGTATTTGTACATACCATGTTAGTACTTAAACGCGCCGCCGGTTTAAATTTTAATTTGGAAACGCGTTTTGCTGCATTAACTCATGACTTTGGAAAAGCATTGAGTTTTAAAAAGCATGGAAATTTACGAGGGCACGAACGCGAAGGCGTTGCAGTAGTCGAGGCATTTTGTGAGCGTTTAAAAGTGCCTAACCGTTTTCGCGATGTTGGTGTACTCACCAGCGATAATCACACTCTTTGCCATACAATTGATCAGTTAAGGCCGCAAACCGTCCACAAGCTAATAGTGACTAACTTAAATGCATTGGTACACCCAGAGCGTTTTATTGCTTTTACTCAAGCATGCCAATGTGATGCGCAGGGGCGAGGCGAAACCTTGGTTGATAAGCCATATCCGCAAGCAGCTAAACTGCGAGCAATTTTTAGTGAACTGCAAAAAATGGATAAGAAGCTGGTAGTTCAAAATGCGCTTAAAAATGGCAAAAAAGGCCCTGAAATAGGCGAAGAAGTAAAACTTGCAGAAATAAGCTGCATTAAAACATTTTTACAAAATGAGAAGCTGTAAGGCCAATAACTTACAATTAAATTAAACTAGATAATGCGATACGCCTTGGTTTTTAGTCGTGTCGTGTTTTCTAAGTTCTTTGTAGTTTGCGCTTTTTGGTTTTACGTTTTCAGGTTTAGGCTTTTTAGAGGGCCTGTATAAGTCAAAAATAAAATCCAGTTCTTCACGCTCAAGTGATGGTTTCATGAGTATTCCTTCGATTTAATACTTTAATATGATGTAGGGTATGGTTGTTCGACTGAATAAAAAGTGAATAGTTACATTTGCAGTGGTACTAAATTGTAATCGGCAGGTTTGAAGGGGTAAGCGGCGTGTTAAACTGTTCTATTAACTATTTTAGTTATGTAATGGCAAGCTTACAGTAAACACTACACCATCGACTTGTTCGTTGTTTTGCGCGGTTACACTGCCTTTATGGTAGTCGCATACCAGCCTTACAATATAAAGCCCTAAGCCTAAATGTGGTTGTTGCTGCATTTGCTGGCTACGCACCGACACCATAGAGTCAAAAATATGCTCAGTGAGTCCTTCGGGTAACGCAGGGCCTGTATTACTCACTGTTAATGTTGCTTTATTTTCAGTTTGCATAAGGCTCACATTAATCGCCGTATTGGCTTCACTAAACTCCATCGCATTATTAATAAGCTTATCAAGCAGCTGAGCTATAAACTCCGGTGCACCTTGCATAGATAATTTGTTTTGGCATACATCAAGCGCAAATAAATGGTTTGGGTAAGTAAGCTGATAGCCTTGCATGCAGCCATTTATTACTTTTTGTAAATCAAAAGGCTCAGGCTCGTTGCTTTGAATACTTTGCTCAAGGCGAGTGGCTTCGCTCATGGTGGTTATTATTTTACCTAAGCGTTTAACACCTTCACTGGCGCGATCGAGGTATTTTTGGCTCAGCTCGTTTTGTGGCAAGCTTTGTAAGTTCTCGAGTGACGAGCGCACTACGGCAACCGGCGTGCGCAGCTCATGTGATAACCGTGACGACATATTTTCTAAGTAATCGGTATAGCCACCAAGTCGACTAACAATGTTTGAAAAACTACGAGATAGATCGCCAATTTCATCGTTAGCATCGCTGTAATTAATACTGCCGGTAACACGCCCTTGTGCATCAATTGCTTGCTCAGCAGTATCGCGCAGTCGCCTAATTCGGTTTGATATACGTGAGGCAAAAAAGAACAAGGTGACAGTACCAATTAGCATCACAGCTAAAATAACGTTAAAGAGTTTTTCGAGTGATTTATTACGTAGTGTACGTACGCCGTTTGTGGTTTCCTCTGCTATTACCGCGCCAATTACTTGGTCTTGGATCCAAATAGGGTAAGCGGCCGATAAAATAACGGCTTTGCTGTCGGGTGTTAATCGCCAAGACGATGCTGGTTGTCCTTTTAATGCTTTCGCTAAATGTGTGCCTTGCATAGAAGCTACATCGTGCAGGGTATCTAAAAACTCATTTTCGGGGCGCGTTAATATTTTATAGTAAATTGGGTGCAAGTAATTTTGCTCAAAGCGCTGCCACCACGTTTCAGGTGCTTGGTTAGCAAGCCCATCAGCCCAAACGCCATCTGCATTTTGAATAGTACCCGATTGTGCAAGTACACGATGATGGTTATCAACCACCCAAATACGGCTACCACTGTGGCCCATGCCTTTTAAAATACGGCTAATTTCTGGGGAAGGTACGAGTACCGAGCCTAAATCGTTTGGGTTATTTAAGTTTGAGGTCGACATTATTTTAGGCTCTAACAACGCCTCTTTATTATCAACATCAACAATGGCAAAGCCAAGTTTGTTGCCCAGCATGTTAATAGGAAAACGCAGCTCTGCGTTATAACCCGATTCGGTACTTTCAAAATAGCCCTGAATTTTTGTAAAAGGGGTTTTGGTATTTGCATCAAACGCATTAATCCAGCCATCTTGGCGTGGCGCAATAATGTAAGTATTAAACTGGCCGTCTGGCGTTTTTAGGCCAATTTGTAAATAATCGTTATTGGTAATGCTTAAGCTATTTTTAGCGCGATAAATAAGGGTATTGTCGGTTACTTTAAATACGGCGTATAAGTAGTTATCAAATTTTCCCACCATATGATCAAACGATAAGTCACTGGCTTGATGTTTGTTGTCTGTTTTTTGTAAGTAGCGTTTGTCGTAGTGCCAAAATAGTGGTTGGTAGCTATCCCAATCGTTAAGTTTACCGTCAAGCTGAATAGGATTTTTAAGATTGTAAGCGTATAAATCGCGACCTTTTACTACTTGGTCTAAAAAGTTAGTTTGCTCGTCAAATAATGCAGGTCGCTCATGTAATGCAGTAGCAAGTGCGCGAGTGGTGCCTACGAGGGTTTTTTCTTGGCCTTGGCGTAAAAACTTTTCCATTTCCCATACGTACTCGTAGCCAAGCCACGGCAGCAAAAACAAAAAACATGAAAGTAATATAAATTTACTGCGTAGACCAAATCGTAGCATTAGTGTTGTTCCCACCTGTAGCCCATGCCATACACGGTATCTATGCAATCAAAGGCGCTGTCGAGTGCTATAAACTTTTTACGAATACGTTTTACGTGTGAAGTAATAGTGCTGTCGTCTACATAAATTTTTGCATCGCTCATTAAATCGTTACGGCTTTTAACATGGCCTGGCCGCTGGGCGAGTGAATGCAGCATCCAAAATTCGGTTACGGTTAAATCAACTAATTGTTGTTGCCAAAACACCTGCATTCGTTGCGTGTCAAGCGTTAACTGCCCGCGTGTTATGAGTGCGTTTGCATCAGCGGGTTGCTCAAGTGCTTCCATGCGGCGAAACAGCGCACCAATACGTGCAGCCAAGTGAGCCAAGCTTATGTCTTTTGTTAGGTAGTCGTCGGCGCCCATGCGCAGGCCGCATACGGTATCTATTTCGCTATCGCGGGCGGTTAAAAAAATAATAGGCAGTGTTTTAGAAAGCGATCGCAATGTTTGGCACAGTAAAAAACCACCATCTATTTCATGACCTAAGCCAATATCAACAATGGCTAAATCGGGCAGGGCATTTTTAAATGCAACTTCTGCGCTGGCGCGATCTGCAAAGCCACTTACTTGGTAGCCCTGTAAGCTCAGCATTTCTATGTAGTTTTCGCGGATTGCGGGTTCATCTTCAATGATGGCTATTTTTTTCATCTTAATCATTATCCTATCGGCTCTGCTGTGCACTATATCGAAGTTTTTAAGCTAAGTACGCTTAAAAAGGCAATTGCCATTTTTTTGCCACAATTGCTCAGCAGTTTGCCATTTTTGATCCCCTTTATTGCCACTTGAGCTTGTTTTAATACAGCCATCAAAACAAAACGTCACAAATTAAAAAGTAATTTAAAGGATCACATCATGAAAAAGACATTAATCGCATTAACACTGGTTGCTAGTTTTTGCACTCCAGTAATTGCCTCAACATCTAACACGCCATCAAAAGAAGCTCATAAAGAAACGGCTATTGGTTTAGGTGCAGGCGCTATTATTGGCGGTGTAGTGGGTGGGCCAATAGGTGCATTTATTGGGGCATTTGCCGGTGGCTTAATAGGCGATTCAAAAGTAGCTGATAACAAAATTGCAGAGCAAGAGCGTGCTATTACGGTCATGAAAGAAAAAACCAGCGATTACCAACATGTGCTTAACCACAACAATATGTTAGAGCAGCAGTTAGAAGTACTTGCCAATCAAAATGAGCAATTAACTCAAGTTCAAATTAATAACTTATTAGCCATGACGGTGCAATTTAAAACAGGCTCAAGCGTTATTGCACCGCATTTTGCACTGCAGTTAGACCAACTGGTTACCTTGTTAAACAACCAACCACAACTCGCACTTGATTTAAGCGGCTTTGCCGATCAGCGCGGCGATGAGCAAGCCAACCTTTTACTCTCTAAAGCACGTGTAAATGCCGTGCAAAGCTATTTAATAAAACACGGTGTGAGCCACAAGCGCTTAAGCACGCAGGCATTTGGCGAGCAGCAAACATTGGCAAATAGCAACACGGTGGAAGATAACTTTTTTGATAGACGCGTAACGCTTACCACTCGCTCAATAAATAGTGTAAATGGCCAAACGGCGAGTAACTAAACCTAACTGAATCTAAGTAAAGCTAAGCGTTCGATGGAGTGATTTTATGTTGAGTAAACCAACCAAAATGCTTACTAAAGTAAGCATTTTTATATTCATAGCGATTGTGCTGTTAGCGAGCTTCAAAAGCCAAGCGCAATCACCCAAGTTAGAGCTTTTTGATAGCAATGGTGCGCCAGCAGGCCCAGCAATAATATTAAAAAGCGACGCCAATATGACCTTAACCGGCCTGATTAATCATGTTGTCGTAACGCAAACCTATCAAAACGAAAATCCGTTTGCAGTTAATGCGCGCTACGTTTTTCCATTGCCAGATGAAAGCGCCGTACATGCCATGACGATGCGTATAGGTGAGCGAGTTATTAAAGGCCAAATTGATAAAAAAGTGGAGGCTGAAAAAAAATACGAAGAGGCTAAAAAATCAGGCAAGCAAGCGGCACTCGTACGCCAGCAACGCGCCAATATGTTTATTACGAATGTGGCGAATATTGGCCCTGGTGAGCAGGTAATTATTGAGCTTGAGTATCAAGAAATAATTGATTACAGCAGCGGTACATTCGCTATTAGATTTCCTACTACTATTACACCGCGTTATCACGCGATTAGTGGTGAGGTTGAGGTTAATACTCAACACCAAGCGCATACAAGTCCACTCCCAACTGGGTGGTTGAGCCCTGTTTACAGCACTCAAAACATCACTCAAAATAGTACTCAAACTGATAACGTACCAAGTAGTAAATTTAGCTTAAACATTGATATAGACGTTGGCTTAGAGCTGGTGGATATCAATTCTAAATTTCATAATATTGATGTGAAAAACACTGCGTTTGGGCAATATAAAATAGCGTTAAATGAAGCAAATGCAGTTAATCGCGACTTTGTACTTGAGTTTAAACCGCTGCAAAAAGAGCAGGCCCAAGCTGCATTTTTTACTCAGCAGTTTGAAAATGGCGAACGATACGGGCTTGCTATGCTAATGCCACCGGGGGATCACTTTACACAAACTCAGCGATTACCTCGCGAAATGGTATTTGTCGTTGATACGTCGGGCTCTATGCACGGGCAATCTATGGAGCAAGCTAAAAAAGCGTTGTTTTATGCGCTTTCATTACTTGATAGCGACGACAGCTTTAATATTATTGGTTTTGATAACATAGTGACTCCAATGAGCGATAAACCACTTATAGCCAGCGACTTTAACTTACGCCGCGCAGAGCGATTTATTTATAGCCTAGAAGCCGACGGCGGCACAGAAATACAAGGTGCGCTTAATGCCGTACTTGATGGCAGCGAGTTTGATGGTTTTGTACGCCAAGTTGTATTTTTAACTGATGGCAGCGTAAGCAACGAAGACGTATTGTTTAAAAACATTCAAAGTAAATTAGGCGATAGCCGCTTATTTACAGTGGGTATTGGCAGTGCACCCAACAGCTTTTTTATGCGCCGAGCGGCAGATGTTGGTAAGGGCTCATTTACGTTTATAGGTAGCACAAGCGAGGTGCAACCTAAAATGCAGCAGTTGTTTGATAAGCTTGCACATCCTGCGATTACTAATTTGGCGCTAAGCGATGAAAGCGGTAACAGCTTAGATTTTTGGCCGTCACCACTACCTGATTTATATTTTGGCGAGCCTATCATGGTCGCTATAAAACTTAATAATGCTAAAAGTGTGGTGCTTGCTGGGCAAACTGCACAAGGGCCCTTAAGTATTAGATTAAGTACACAAAATAGCTCAAGCGCTCAAGGTATAGCAAAACTGTGGGCGCGCCAAAAAATTAAGTCATTACTTTTATACAACGAGCAAAGTACCGTTAAAGATGAAGTACAAAAGCTTGCACTTACTCATCAATTACTTAGCCCATTTACTGCTTTTATAGCGATTGAACACACTCAAACAAAAGAAGTGGCAGAGCAAACGGCGCAAGCTACTAATGCAGTACCACAAGGTATGGCAATACGTTTACCGCAAACCGATGGGCAAAGTAGGCTGCACATAGTATTAGGCTGTATTTTATTATTAGGATTTGGCGCCCTTAAATTTAAACACAGAGCGAATCCTTAAATGAAAAGAGACTTAAAATGAAAACGTGGCTAAGCGTGGGCTTACTAATAGCTGGGCTTGGATTATTTGGTCACGGCGCTTATATGCAGGCAAAAGCGTGGCTTGCTCAAGTATTAATTGAGCAAGCCTGGCAAGAGGCGCTTAAATCACCTGGCACCAAAGCAAAGCCGTGGTATTACGCCGACAGCTACGTTACTGCAAAGCTTGATTGGCCAAGCCATAATAAAACATTAAGTGTATTGGCTGGAGCGAGTGGTCGTAATTTAGCGTTTGCGCCTAGCCAATTTTTACCCGCAGGGGAGCTTGGCGGCAAAGAATTTGGAAACGAAAAAGGCGCGCTAATAGCAGGGCATAACGACACCCACTTTGCATTTTTACAAAACGCAAAAGTGGGGGAGGCGTTTACTTTGCAACTGCAAAGTGGGGTGATTCAAAATTATAAGGTAACGGGAATTGAGGTTATTCATCAATCTCAATATGACTTTTTACAAACACCTGGGTTGTATTTACTTACCTGTTACCCTTTTGATTCGCTTGCCTCAGGTACTGATTTGAGATTGCTTGTATCTGCGCAAATGTCTTCGCCCGATTCACTAAGCGGTATATCAACCACAAGTTCTTGATGGCGCTGGCTTACCATTACACCAATAAATACCACAAATATGCTCAACCATTGCCAAACGTTGAGTACTTCGCCCAAAATAATCGCTGACAAAATAAGTGTAAAAATAGGAATTAAATTAGAGTATGCCGCAGCGGTTAATACCGATACCTTGCTAATAGCATAGTTGTACATGCCATAGCCGCCAAGGGTTACACACGAGCCTAAATATAAAATGCTCATTAGCGCGGTTAAGTCGTGTTGGTTTTCGCTTGGCAGGTCGATAAAAAATAAAAACGGCGCAAAAAATAAGCTGCCGCTAATACCTTGCAGTGCAATTAAAGTCAGGGGGGAATAGCGATTAGCTAAATGCTTAATACTTACGGTATAAAATGCCGCACACACCATAGCCATCAACTCTAAAAAGTTACCCAGTAACGGATTTGGTGCTTGCTCAGAATTTGGGGATAGAAGCGTAAGTAAAATACTGCCGCCAATACACAGCGTAAAACCGACCACAATGGATTTACTTATGTATTCTTTAAGTAATACAAAGGCAAGTAGGGCAATAATTATAGGTAAGCACGACACAATAACACCCGCCTGCGAGGCTGACGTGTATTCCATTGCATGACCTTCAAATAAAAAGTACAAGCAAGGCTCAGCAAGCGACATACCCAATAAATACTTCCAGTCACCTTTTAAATACTCAAACCGAATAACGTAGCGCCATAAACAAAGCGATAAAACTAATGTGGTGAGCATGCGTAAAAATATCACCAATGCAGGGTCGTAAATGGCAATGGCGTATTTGAGCGCAATAAAAGAGCTGCCCCATAAAAAGGTGGCAATAATTAAACATAAACTGGCAGGCATAAAGAGTAATTTACATAATTTAATAAAATCAGATCCTAGCATGAATATTTTTAACTTGTTCAAAAATACCGAGCTGGTATAAATTAATTCATCTTTAATTAATCAGTAGTAAAAAGCACATGCAAAGGGAACAGGTAATAGTTGTAAAGCTTGGTACAAGCGTACTTACCGGCGGCACTGATAAACTAGATAAAGCACACATGGTTGAATTAGTACGCCAATGCTGCGAGCTTAAAAAGCAGGGTCATCACGTTATTTTGGTATCGAGCGGCGCGGTAGCCGCTGGGCGCGAGCAACTATTAAAACCCTGTGGCAGAAGCTTAATTGATAAACAAATGCTTGCTGCAATTGGGCAAGGCCAACTTATTCATATTTGGCAGAGCTTGTTTGCTTTATATGGGGTAAGCGTTGGGCAAATGCTGCTTACGCGCGCTGATGTAGACGACAGAGAGCGCTACCTTAATGCCCGCGATACACTCACCGCACTGCTAAATTACGACGTTGTACCCATCATTAACGAAAATGACGCAGTCGCTACCAGTGAAATAAAAGTAGGCGACAACGATAACTTATCGGCACTTGTCGCTATTTTGGCTAATGCTAATAAGCTGCTGCTACTTACCGATCAAGAAGGCTTATTTACCAGCGATCCGCGCACAAACGCCGACGCAACCCTCATTGGTGAAGTAACACATATAAACGATGAACTGCGCCAACTTGCTGGTGGCAGTGGCACAAGTTTAGGCACTGGCGGCATGGCAACCAAATTACAAGCAGCCGATATTGCAAGGCGTGCAGGCGTTGAAGTTATTATTGCTAAAGGCGCAGGTAAAAACGTTATTTTAAGATGTATGAGTGACGAGTTACCAGGCACGCGTTTTATAAAGCTTGCCGCCCCAAAAGATGGTCGTAAAAAATGGCTACTAGCGGGGCCTAAAAGTACAGGGCAAATTGTTATTGATTCAGGTGCTATTACAGCGCTGCAAAATAAAGGCGCAAGCTTACTCGCAAAAGGTGTTACTAATGTATTTGGTCGCTTTGAGCGCGGTGATTTAATCGATTTAATTGATAAAAAAAATCAAGTGATTGCAAGAGGCCTAACACGCTTTAGTAGTATTGAGGTCACAAAAATAAAAGGGGCGCACTCTAATCAAATAGGCCAGTTACTTGATTACGATAGCGGTGCAGAAGTATTACATCGCGATGACTTAGTACTACTTTAGATATTAACCAAAAAAGATTAGCCTACAAGTATTGCCTCATAATTTAGTAAAATCGTAAATGTTGACTAAACTGGTTGCAGATTAACCAGTTTAGGCATGGAAATGCAAGCAAATAAATGTGGTCATGAGTGGATTATTTCACTTACCCAACAAGAGGAAGAAGGAGATTTAGACGCTGCACTTATCCAAGTAATTAGCGATTTACTGGAAGTCGATAATTTTGCTATTTATATAAATAAGTACTTTTGTGTGCCGGTCCCTCCTAAATTAATTAACACCCCAAGCGATATTGAGCATGTAAAACCGGCTAAAATACAGCAGCTACTAAGTAAAGCCACTCCAAATAAAGTTAGAGTCAGCCATGCAGGTGGGCATACGGCAAGCTATGTACCTGTTTATCATTTAGAAGATGTGATTGGTGTGTTGATCATAGAAACACCACAAAAATTACCAGAGCGCATCGGTGTTATGGCTCTACATATTTTAAATATTTATGCCAATCAGCTATGGCTTTTACACAAGTCTCGATTAGATCCGCTAACCGAGCTACTAAACAGGCAAACATTTGATAAAAAAGTAATGGAAATAGTGTCTGGCAATGGTTTTTTATTATCAAGGCAGAACGTTAACAAAGATCGAAGTTGGTATTTAGCGATTGCTGATATCGACTTATTTAAAAATGTGAATGATAATTTTGGCCATGTAGTGGGCGACGGTGTTATTGCCCAAGTGGCTAAATTATTAAAATATAATTTTAGAGTTGAGGACTATGTATTTAGGTATGGAGGAGAAGAGTTTGCTATTTTATTTCAATCAAGAAGCCAAGCAGCAGCTTACACTGCATTAAATAGACTTAGAGTTAATGTGGCCGATCATTCTTTTGCGCAAATTGAGCGGCTAACAATCAGCATTGGTTTTTTAGCATTACAAAGCATTGATACCGTATCGAGTATTGTTAATCAGGCTGATTTAGCGCTTTACCATTCTAAAAAAACAGGCCGAAACAAAGTAACAGCGTGCAGTGAATTAGCGCTTTATGACGAAGTGGCAACAACTCAATAGTATTGAGCTTTTTTGATTGTAAATTTGTGCTAAAATCTGGCTCCTTAAATTGTTGTAAACAGAGCGCAGAACATGAAATTAGTTCGTTGGTTTTTAGGTTGTATAATTTTATTCTTTAATTTTGTATTTACTCCCCGCAGTAAAAAGCGTGCAAGCGACGAGCAAGCAAAGCTTGATCAGCAAACCTCACAATTTAAACTATATCAATTTAAAGCATGCCCGTTTTGTGTAAAAGTACGTCGCGCTATTAAACGCGAAGGCTTAAACATAGAAACGCGTGATGCAAAAAATAATGAACAATATCGTCAAGAGCTACTAGAGCAAGGCGGCAAAGTTAAAGTGCCTTGCCTGCGTATAGAACAAAACGGCCAAGTACAATGGTTGTATGAATCAAACGATATTATTGCTTACTTAAACAAAGTAGCTGCATAAACCACTTTTACTATCTCACTTATTTAAAGAGAATATACCATGACAATTCGCACCCGTGTTGCCCCGTCGCCAACTGGTGACCCGCATCTTGGCACCGCTTATATCGCCTTATTTAACTACTGTTTTGCTAAACAACAAGGCGGTGAATTTGTACTTCGTATTGAAGATACAGACCAAGTACGTAGCACGCCAGAATCTGAACTTGCGATTATGGATAGCCTACGCTGGTTAGGGCTTGAGTGGGATCATGGTCCTGATGTGGGTGGCGAATTTGGTCCTTATCGTCAGTCTGAGCGAAGCGATTTATATAAGAAATACGCGCATCAGTTAGTTGACGATGGCAAAGCGTTTTACTGTTTTGCAACAAGCGAAGAGCTTGATCAAATGCGTGAAGAGCAAATGGCAGAAGGTTTGCGCCCTAAATACGACGGTCGTGGTTTAAACCACACAGATGAAGAAATTAAAGCAAACCTAGCTGAGGGTAAACCTTACGTTATACGTATGAAAATCCCAAGCGAAGGCACATTTAAGTTTAACGATTACCTACGTGACGAAATTGAGATCCCGTGGGAAAACGTAGACATGCAAGTGTTATTAAAAGCAGATGGTTTCCCAACATACTTTTTAGCAAACGTAGTTGACGACCACCACATGCAAATTAGCCATATTTTCCGTGGTGAAGAATGGATTAACTCAGCACCTAAGTTATTAAAACTTTACGAAGATTTTGGTTGGGAAGCGCCAGTACTTGGTCACTTACCGTTATTGCGTAACCCAGATAAATCAAAGCTGTCTAAGCGTAAAAACCCAACCTCTATTAATTACTATAAAGAAATGGGTTACCTGCCAGAAGCCGTGCTTAACTACTTAGGCCGCATGGGCTGGTCAATGCCAGATGAGCGCGAAAAGTTCACACTTAATGAAATGATTGAAAACTTTGACATGAAGCGCGTATCGCTTGGTGGTCCAGTATTCGACGTAGATAAATTAAGCTGGTTAAACGGTACTTGGATCCGTGAAAACCTAACCGATGAAGAGCTAATGCAGCGCTTCGTTGATTGGAAATTTAACGGTAAAATGCTTGCTAAAGTATTGCCAGAGGCTAAAGCTCGCATCAACACGCTTTCTGATATGGTTGAGCTAGCAGGGCATTTTGTAGGGGGCATTCCAACTTACGATCCAGCGTTACTAACTGCCGGTAAAGCAGACGAAAACGTGATTCGCCAAGCACTACAATTTTTTGTATGGCAGCTTGAAGGCTTACGTAGCTTTGACAAACCCGCTATTTTTGCAATAGCAAAAGAAGTTGCAACATTCCACGAGCTTAAGATTAAAGATTTTTTAGAGCCAATATTTGTCGCCATTACTGGCAAAACGTCAAGTACGTCAGTGCTTGATGCAATGGAAATATTAGGGTCTGACCTATCACGTGCTCGTTTACGTGTAGCACTTGCTCATTTAGGTATTTCTAAAAAGCAGGCTAAAAATATAGAGCGTGCGTACCGCGAATACCCAAGTGCATAATTGCTAAATAATGCATTTTTAAAAGCCGAGCTTAGTAAAATAAGTTCGGCTTTTTTAATCGGGTCACTTATAATTTTGAAAAAGGGCTAATAACACCATTAGCACCTTGTTGTAGTACGTGGGTATATATTTGTGTAGTTTTAACGTCAGAATGGCCAAGCTGAGCTTGAACGGTTCTTATATCGGCGCCATTTTGCAGTAAATGAGTAGCAAAAGAGTGCCTTAATGTATGGGGTGTTATTATTTTTGTTAACCCTGATTTTTGAACGGCTTTTTTCACTTCTTTTCTAATGCAAGAGTGATGAAAATGATGTCGCCTTATTTCGCCACTTTGAGGATCTGAACTTAATATATGAGAGGGAAATAAATACTGCCATGCTAGTGTTTTTGCGGCTGAAGGATATTTTTTAGTTAAGGCATATGGCATCCATACGCCAGAATATTCCGTATTATTTAAATCAAGTTTTAAATAGTCATCAACGTTCAAAATTTGATTTCTCAGCATAGGAATTAGCTCGATGGCCAGCGTTACAATGCGGTGTTTATTACCTTTTCCATTCCATACTTGAATACATTTATAATCAAAATCAATATCTTTCACCCTTAATTGCGCCGCTTCCATCACTCTTAAACCACTTCCATACATAAGAGCTGCAATTAAATAATAGCGCTTATTTAAATGAGCCATCAACATTTTAACTTCCTCTGGGGTCATCACGACAGGGAGCTTTGCTTGTTTTTTACTGCGGGCAAAATTTAAATTTAATGAAAGTTCGTTTTTTATTATGTGCTTGTATAAAAATGATAATGAATTTAATGCGGTGGCTTGCGTACGTGGTGCAACGTTTTGCTTTAACACTAAATGTTCTAAGTAGCGCTCGACTTCATTGTCTCCCATTGAGGCGGGATGGCGTTTATTATGAAAATGGATATAAGATGCAATCCATCTTAGGTACGTATCTACGGTGCGTAATGAATACTGACGTACCAACATATAATCGGCTATATAATTTAAAAATGGAGAACGTGTTTTCATATTACCACCAATAATAGTGCTGTTTTTATATACAGTATAGTTGTACTGCTCCCATATTCAAGAAAATGAGCGACGAGCGCATTTTCTCTTTTATTAATAGTTTGAGTGCTAATAAAAAATTATATATAGCAATGTATTAAGTTATTTGATAAAAATGATTTATAAAATACATGAGCGTATCGTTGGCAGAAATATGCGCGACGAGCGCACTATAAAATTGTTAAAGGGCAAGTCAGGCTTCTGTATTCGACAGTGAGCTCACAAGGAAAGTTAATATGAGTTGTAATGAACTATTTTTTTCTAGTAATGATAAAGATGAAACTCTTCACCAAAGAACAAAATTATCAGATGTTGTTTTGTCAAAAGGCATTACTAAAAAGGATGAGTTAATTGAATTTCTTCGACCTGAATTAAGTGAAGCCTTTGAATGTAAAGTTGGGTTTTGGTTACAAGGTTCTTATAAAAGTCGTACATTAATTAAACCAGTAGATAAGTTTTCTTCCTATGATATCGATATCGGTGTTTATTTGTTTTTTGACGCAGAATCTGAAGAGATTGATTCTAAGGATGTGAAATCAACACTAAAAGATGCCTTGTCTTCATATTTTGAAATAAACGATGAAGCAGAGCCACAAAAATCAAAAAACGCTTGCGAAGGACTAAAGTATTCGACATTCCTTACTATTGATACACCTATTTATTTTATTGATGGCTCTAATATTAAATTAGCTACGGATGACGGGTGGGTTGAAAGTGATCCAAAAGCTATTCAGGATTGGCTTACGAACTGCTATAGCGAAAAAGCGGATCGAGCATTGATGAAGCGTTTGGTTCGCTACTTCAAAGCTTGGATTAATGTTAAATGGCAAGGTACAGGGTTTAAAAAAATACCCTCGATAGCAGTTAACGTTTTAGTTGCACAGCACATGCAAAAGCATGATAGAGAAGATGACTCTTTTCTTCATACAGCTTTAAGTATATGTGAAGAACTAGAGTCCACATTTATAGTAAATAACCCATTGGGTGGAAGTAACCTCCTGACAATGCCTGAAGACTCAGAAAGTTTTGCTCATCAAAAGCTTGATGAATTAAAAGCTATATGCCTTAGCTGTATTGATTCAAGTGAATTTGATAGAGGAATTAATTTTTCAAATCTTTTTCAACATTACTTCCCTCAAGTAAATATAAGTTCTTCTGAAGGAACAACAGGCTTACCTGCCGTAGTTACTGTACCTGAAATATCCATTTGCAGATATGACAAAGATGGAAATCATGTTGAAACAACTACCACTGATAATTTAACAGTTAAAAAAGGTGACTCGCTTACCTTTACTATATGTAATCAAGATTCATTTAATACTTATTCAGATGCACAATGGACAGTTAGGAATGTAGGCGGTCAAGCAACAGATGCTAATGATATTGGGCATAAGGTTGTTGGGAGGCTAAATGAAAGCCATAAAAGGGATACATCATATACAGGCTCACACACTATGGAGTGTATGATTACTCATAACGGAGTGGTAAAAGGTTTTCAGGCTATTCATGTCCAAGTGAAGCCAGCCAGTACCCTAAGGCGAAAAAAAATATTTAAAGGTTGGAGGCGCTAATTATGTGGGATCTTTTTCCATCAAAGGTTAAGTATGGTCTCCCAGCTGTAATTGCAATTCTAATTTATTTATTTTGTAATCAATATCTCGATCAACCATTGATAAGATCTATGTCTTATACGATTACAGCTATAACAATTTTAGCGTGGCTTTTTGGTAAATATCTTTGGAAGTTTGTATACATAGACTTTTTCAAAAACAAATTTTGTCCTGATTTTAATGGCAAATGGATAGGTACTATTGAGTCAAATTTTAATGGTGGCATTACCGTCCAGTTCCCAATTACAATTGAAGCTGATTTCTTTTCAATTAGAATGAAAGGTAACACTACAGTAGGTAGGACTTACGCAAATTACTGTAAGGTAATCAGAACTGATGATGATTGTTTTGAACTTGAATATATGTTTAAAGGGATAAATGATACGCCGTCCAAAACTGATACTAGCTTCTATGAGGGGGCAGCTAGGCTTAGAGTTCTAGATATATCGACTATGGAAATGAAAGGGGTATTCTGGACTAATAGATGTTGGCAAAACGGAAAAAATACAGCAGGTGTATTAGAGCTAAAGAAAGACTCATAACCTTGTGCCAATGCCCTTTAACAAGTTGCTTAAACGGACAAAAAACAGCTGGCTTTTGCTCGTTCCTCGCTAATTTTAGCCCGCTATTTTATTGCCGCTTAGCAAAGCGTTATACGTTTTTCCCAAATTGGAGTTAATTGGAAATTTATGGATCAAGATAAAGTAAAACATTTAGAGTTTATTCAAGCCGTAATCACAAGAATGAATACGAATTCTTTTCAGATAAAAGGTTGGTGTATAACAATTGCTTCAGCCTTATTGGCTCTATACGCATCAACCAAAAACGAATTGTTTATTTTGATTTCTGTCGCGCCAACATTTATTTTTTGGTTACTTGATAGTTATTACCTGATGCAAGAGAGAAAGTTTAGAGGTTTATATAAGGATGTTGCCGGAATATCGACCGAGCCTAAAGAGCTTAAAAGCTATGAAATGAGACCTGATTTGTATATTAAAGGTGATTACAACTTTTTCAATGTATTTAAATCACCGACTATAGCTACACTTTATTTCCCTCTTTGCCTTATTCTTGGCGGGATCTATTTTTATTTAAAGCATTGTGGTTAAGGGATTAACATGGCTAGATGGTTCTTATATTTCAATTCTGGATGAAGATGTATTTCTTAGAGAGCCACAAAGATATATTGAAAATGCCTATGATAAATCAGAATCTTCAGATGAGTTTGAATTAGTTAAACAAAGAAGTGCTGAACATGCATAGTGTCAACGGCTAACGTCATTATTTACCATTCACATATTTCCAGTAGTTACGGAAGCCAAATATAAAAGGGAAAATTATGTATAAAGGTTTTAATCTTAAGTTGAAAAACGCCTCAAAATTGGAAAGTGATGGGAAATATAGTGAGGAATTGAAAGCTAATAAGAAAAAAATCACAAGTAAATTCCACGAATTAATACTTTCTGATGACTATTTAGATGCAGAAGAGTTGATGAAGGCATGGTTTCCAAAAAGTGAATACCATGTTTTTATCTCGCACTCACATAAGGATGCCGAGATAGCGGAGTGTTTAGCTAATTGGCTATATGAGCACTTTGGCTTGAAAGCTTTTATTGATTCTCATGTATGGGGCTATGCAAATGAGCTTCTACAAGAATTAAATGATCTATATGCAAGAAAAGATGGGGATACCTACAATTATGCTCCTGCTATTGCAAATGCAGCTCATGTTCACTTAATGCTATCAACAGCACTAAATGAAGTTATCGATAAGACAGAGTGCCTATTTTTCCTTAATACTGATAATACATTAGAGAAAACTCTTCTAAAAAACGGTTTTGAAGAAAGCCGAACTGCA
This sequence comes from Pseudoalteromonas sp. S558, assembly GCF_005886635.1. Taxonomy (NCBI): domain Bacteria; kingdom Pseudomonadati; phylum Pseudomonadota; class Gammaproteobacteria; order Alteromonadales; family Pseudoalteromonadaceae; genus Pseudoalteromonas; species Pseudoalteromonas sp. S558. The sequence continues at coordinate 25,010 of NZ_PNDU01000199.1, forward strand.
TCACCTTGGATAATGAGTGAACTTAAAACATCTTCAATTATTAGAAAAAAATTGTCGCGTGACCGAAATATCGTGCGTAAATCTATATCTATGGAAAGAATAACTGAATCGGCTAAATTTCTTTATTCAGCACCTACAGAGCATCTCATAGACTTATCAGAAGATGATCTAGTTAACTGGTTGGATGACTGTACGACATATTTTGGCTCCCGTTTTCGCATTCCCATTGTCTCAAGTGATTATCAAGCACTAAATAAACTATATGAACAAGTAATTATTGAAGCTTAAGACATGAGCATCAACAAAATTGCTAGTTTAGTTGTATAAACGTATAACAAGGCATTTAAACGGAACTAAAACAGTGGGTTACGTTCCGCTTCGCTACACAGTATAACCCACTATTTTAGTCCGCTTAATGCGGCGTTAGTGCTCTTGCGGTTAATTTATTATTACTCCGTGAATTTCAAAAAAACACAACTATAAATGATGTTAAGGCTGATAAATGGAACTAGGTAATTTGGGTTTTCTTCAAAATATAATTGAAAATGAAGGGGATAAAAGCTTACAAAGTCTATCAACAGAATTTGGTCGTGAAAGCAGTAGAGATGATAGAGGTTACGCTGTAGAAGAACAAAATGTATTGTCTCTTTTTAAAAACATTACATCGATGATGCTTACCCCAAAAAGTAACAATGAACCTTTTCAGCCTTTAATGCAAATGGCAGATGGCAGACGTTCTGCATTACCAGCAGATCTTTCTCACAGTGAATTAACAATTTTAGCTAACTTAGTGGAACGCATTAATCATGTTGCTTTAAAAGCGAGAGTATACGATTTATTATGGATTTGCTGTAAACCTAAAAAGCCATCACATGCTAAATGTGCAATCGATTTTTATATAAAAGATGGAATCAAAGTAGACACGTGGAGACACACTGGGAAAAAAGAAATCGAAAGAGCATATAGATTAGCAAGACAACTTAACGATAGAGAGAGAATTACTAAAATCGAGGAGATAATAATTTCTTCATTCAACAATGACGCAGAAGGTTTTGTAGATATTGCTTACTCTATCGCTGAACTCGTTGAAAATCTAAATGCATTAAAAGAACACAACTTAAATATAGCTGAGAGATTAGAAAGTCTCGGTGCATCTTTGAAGTCAAAAGGCCATCTAAAAGATGCTATTCGTTATTTTGAGCTTAGTTCTAGAAAATACAAAAAAAGTTTAAATGAGGACAAGCATGTAGTTACATTGGTTCAAGCTGCGGAGTCGTATGCTTTGGATGCAGAAAACCACTTTAATCTTGGGGCGGGATCAAAATTAATAGCTAATAGTTTATTTGAGAATGCTATACATGCATATAGGAAAGTGCCGGCAAAATATCGTGATGAGTATTCAATTGATGAAAGAATATCAAAGCTAAGGCATGGCCTCAACGAATCAGGTAAGCATACCCTAAACGGTGTTTGTCAAACTAG
>NZ_PNDU01000002.1:0-15899 GCF_005886635.1 Pseudoalteromonas sp. S558
GTTCAATCTAGGGGCGATTTAATCTCGGCGCGAGGTTTGTAACCTGCTGGGCTAAGTAAAAACTGAGTATTTGAACAATCATAAACTGCTTTTTAATCAATGTTAAGATTGATTTTTAAATGTAATGTTGAGATTTTGCACTGCGGGTATCTTTTAGGCTTGTGTTAATGGACTGCGTAAGTATAATAGGCATCCACTTTGCAGGGGCGTAGTTCCAATTGGTAGAACAGCGGTCTCCAAAACCGATGGTTGGGAGTTCGAGTCTCTCCGCCCCTGCCAGATTTACTTGTGTGTTGAGTAGTCTGAGATTAAAAACCGGTTTAAATTAAGTCTGTTTTTAAGTTTAGATTTTAATGGATTAACCCTACCTAGGTGTAGAGTTGTTGTGTCTGTAGTTAAGGTAATAATATTATGAGCACGAATGTAGAAACACCATCAAGTGCGATGGAGTCAGTAAAGTGGTTAGTAGCAATCGCGCTACTTGCAGGCGCAGTTGTTGGTAATCATATGTATGCAGATCAGTCTGTATTACTACGTGCTATCGGCGTTGTTGTTGCAATAGCGGCTGGATTAGCAATTGCCTCACAAACATTTAAGGGACGTAACTTTCTTGCTTTCGCTAAAGAAGCTCGAATTGAAGTACGCAAAGTTATTTGGCCAACTCGCCAAGAAACTACCCACACGACATTAATTGTAATGGTTGCAACAGTGATTATGGCACTTATCCTTTGGGGATTAGATGGTATTTTATTCCGTGCTGTTGGCTTTTTAACTGGATTGGAGATCTGATCCCATGTCGGATGAGAACGAGAACAAAGAAATTAAATTACGTTGGTACGTAGTACAGGCTTTTTCTGGTTACGAAAAGCGTGTAGCACAAACCTTAATCGAACATATCAAAATTGAAGGTCTTGAAGCGAGCTTTGGTGAGATATTAGTACCAACTGAAGAAGTTGTTGAGATGCGTGCTGGTCAAAAGCGTAAGTCTGAGCGTAAATTCTTCCCAGGTTATGTATTAGTACAAATGGATATGAACGACGCAAGCTGGCACTTAGTGAACAGCACTGAACGCGTAATGGGCTTCATTGGTGGAACGTCTGATCGTCCTGCGCCAATCAGTCCTAAAGAAGCAGAACGCATTCTTAATCGTTTACAAGAAAATGCTGAAGCACCTAAGCCTGCAACATTATTTGAACCAGGTGAAGTTGTACGCGTTACAGATGGACCATTTGCAGACTTCAGTGGTGTAGTTGAAGAAGTTGACTACGAAAAAAGCCGCGTAAAAGTGTCTGTACTTATTTTTGGTCGTTCTACGCCAGTTGAACTTGAATTTGGCCAAGTTGAACAAGATAAGTAATTGATTAAAAAAGCTTCGTCACTATTTTTGTAAATTTTGGCACGGAGCTTGAAAAAGGCCGCTGATTATCTTATAATCAGCGGCCTTTTTGTATTAAGGTAAAATTAATTTTTACTATACAAAAAGTACGAAACCAATTTTTAAACTGGGAAGCCGCTAGAGTACGCGTCCTCGCGCGCACAAGGCTAAGACCCACCTAATGAGGTATTTATAATGGCTAAAAAAGTTGAAGCTCTAATCAAGCTACAAGTTGCCGCTGGTATGGCTAATCCTAGTCCTCCAGTTGGTCCAGCACTAGGTCAACACGGTGTGAACATCATGGAATTCTGTAAAGCGTTTAACGCACGTACAGAATCTATTGAAAAAGGCGCTCCAGTTCCTGTAGTGATCTCTGTTTACGGCGACCGTTCTTTTACGTTCGATATGAAAACACCACCTGCAGCTTACTTACTTAAGAAAGCAGCTGGTATCAAATCAGGCTCAGGCCGTCCTAACACTGATAAAGTAGGCACAGTAACTCGTGCTCAACTTGAAGAGATCGTTGAGACAAAACGAGCTGACCTTACAGCGGCTGATATGGACGCTGCGGTTCGCACTATCGCAGGTTCTGCGCGTGCGATGGGCTTGAACGTAGAGGACTAAGAAATGGCTAAATTAACTAAACGTATGCGTACTATTCGCGAAAAAGTGGAAGTAACAAAAGATTACGAAATCAATGAAGCAGTTGCTCTTTTAAAAGAGTTAGCGACAGCTAAATTCGTAGAAAGTGTTGACGTTGCCGTTAACCTTGGTATCGATGCTCGTAAATCTGATCAAAACGTTCGTGGTGCAACTGTACTACCTAACGGTACTGGTCGTGACGTTCGTGTTGCTGTATTCACACAAGGCGCTAACGCAGAAGCTGCGAAAGAAGCTGGTGCTGAATTAGTAGGCATGGAAGATCTTGCTGAGCTAGTTAAAAAAGGCGAGATGAACTTTGACGTTGTTGTTGCATCACCAGACGCTATGCGTGTTGTTGGTCAACTAGGTCAAATCTTAGGCCCACGTGGTCTAATGCCAAACCCTAAAACTGGTACTGTAACGCCTAACGTTGCAGAAGCAGTTAAAAATGCTAAAGCTGGTCAAGTACGTTACCGTAATGACAAGAATGGTATCATCCATACTACTATTGGTAAGGTTGATTTCACAGCTGAGCAACTTCAACAAAACCTTGAGTCACTAATTGTTGCACTTAAGAAGGCTAAGCCTTCTCAAGCTAAAGGTGTTTACTTGAAAAAAGTAACTATCTCTACAACAATGGGCGCAGGTGTTTCTGTTGACCAAAGCACTTTAAGCACAACTGTAGCTTAATTTAGTGTTTACATGGCGTGAAATTTGTACTATAATTTCGCGCCATTTTGTTGATTAATTTATTAGTCGGCAAAGTAAAGAATTCGGGTTGAAGTCCATAATTTCGTTAAGCCTTAGGTTTAACGATAAATTGGGCTTCCGTCCAAGACCGTAGGTGGCTTCGGCCTTAATATTCACCTACGTAGACGGTGTAGACCCCAGATAGATTTTTCCTAATCCTTCTGGCTCTCGCCGTAAAAAGCATCTCTATCTTGTTTGATAGGGAAGAGTAGAACAGGGGAGTCCGATAATCGGTATCCCCATTAAACCAGGAGTAACACCCATGGCTTTAAATCTTCAAGGCAAAAAAGCAATAGTTGCTGAAGTCAACGAAGCAGCCAATGGTGCTCTATCTGCAGTTGTTGCAGATTCTCGTGGTGTAACAGTTGGCGCAATCACTGCCCTTCGTAAAGAAGCTCGTGCAAACGGTGTTTGGATGAAAGTTGTCCGTAACACTTTAGCAAAACGTGCTCTTGAAGGAACAGATTTTGAGTGTCTTTCTGATTCATTTGTTGGTCCAAGCTTAATCGCTTTCTCATCAGAGCATCCAGGTGCTGCTGCGCGTATCTTTTCAGATTTCGCGAAAAAGAATGAGAAATTCGAGCTTAAAACGGCCGCTTTTGAAGGAAATGTTGTTGATGCAGCAATGCTTGCTACATTACCTACATACGATGAAGCTGTTGCACGCTTAATGAGTGCTATGAAAGAAGCGTCTGCTGGCAAATTGTGTAAAACAATTGAAGCAGTACGTCTACAGAAAGAAGAGCAAGCTGCTTAATTTTAAGCTGTTTAATCACTTTCGGTGTAAAATTTATTTGGACTTAATGTCCGTTAATTATTAGGAAATTTGTAATGTCTGTATCTAAAGACCAAATCCTTGACGCAATTGCTGAAATGTCAGTAATGGACGTTGTTGCTCTTATCGAAGCAATGGAAGAAAAATTCGGCGTAACTGCTGCAGCTGCAATGGTAGCTGGTCCAGCTGCTGAAGCTGCTGAAGAGAAAACAGAATTTGACGTAATCCTTACTGGCGCTGGCGCTAATAAAGTTGCGGCAATCAAAGCTGTTCGTAGCGCAACTGGCCTTGGCCTTAAAGAAGCGAAAGCTCTTGTTGAAGCTGCTCCTACACCTGTTAAAGAAGGTGTATCTAAAGAAGAAGCTGAAGCTCTTGCTAAAGATCTTACTGAAGCTGGTGCTGAAGTTGAGGTTAAGTAATTTAGCTTTTGCTAAGTTCGCTGCCTGAGAAATCAGGCAAGGGCTGGTGATTATTTAATCACCGGCCTTTTTGCGCTATGGAGTGAACTACTCTTTTAGCGCAAATAAAATCTGATTTTTTCTTTACTTTCAACGCTTTATAGTTTGCTAGTGTTAAAGTGAAGACTAAGTTAGAACAACAATTAAATGTTGTAAAATCTTGGCATAGCTGCCAGTTAAGTCTGTTCTTACAAGAACAGGTCGGGTCAAAGAACAGCAAGCTGAGGAACCCCATGGCTTACTCTTATTCTGAAAAGAAACGTATCCGTAAGGATTTTGGTAAACGTCCACAAGTTTTGGATATACCTTTTTTACTGTCTACACAGTTAGAATCGTTTAAAAAATTCTTAGTGCCGGACGCTGATGGCGATCATGGTTTGGAAGCTGCCTTCCGTTCTGTGTTCCCTATTAAAAGCTACTCGGGAAATTCTGAGCTTCAATACGTAAGTTATCGTATTGGTGAGCCAGTTTTCGATGTAAAAGAATGTCAAATTCGCGGTGTGACTTATTCTGCTCCACTTCGCGTGAAACTGCGCCTTGTTGTTATGGATAAAGAAGCGCCAGGCACAGTTAAAGACATTAAAGAGCAAGAAGTTTACATGGGCGAAATTCCGCTCATGACCGATACCGGTACCTTTGTAATCAATGGTACAGAGCGTGTTATCGTTTCTCAGCTACACCGTAGCCCTGGTGTATTCTTTGATAACGACCGCGGTAAAACTCATTCATCAGGTAAAGTACTTTATAACGCACGCGTTATTCCTTACCGTGGTTCATGGTTAGACTTCGAATTTGATGCAAAAGATAACTTATATGTACGTATTGACCGTCGTCGTAAATTACCGGCGTCTATCATCCTACGTGCACTTGAGTACTCTAGTGAAGAAATCCTAGAAATCTTCTTCGACAACACGACGTTTGAAGTAGCGAACGGTAAAGTTCTTATGGAACTTGTGCCTTCACGTTTACGTGGTGAAACTGCCGCTTTTGATATCAAGAGCGAAGACGGTGAAGTATTTGTTGAAAGCGGTCGTCGTGTTACGGCTCGCCACATCAAGAGCATCGAGAAGAAAGGCATTAACCGCCTAGAAGTACCTCATGAGTATATTATTGGCCGTATTATAGCTAAAAACTACGTTGACGAGTCAACGGGTGAAGTTATTGCTAGCGCGAATGATGAATTAACTCTTGAGCTAATGGCTGAGCTAGTTAAAGCTGGTTACACTAAAATTGATACGTTATATATCAATGAAGTGGACAGCGGTGCTTACATGTCAAATACATTGAACATTGACTCTTCAAGCAGCCGTTTAGAAGCATTAGTAGAAATTTATCGCATGATGCGCCCAGGCGAGCCACCGACGAAAGACGCGGCTGAAGCCTTATTCCAGAACTTGTTCTTCTCTGAAGAACGTTATGACTTATCTACTGTAGGTCGTATGAAGTTCAATAGCCGTGTTGGTTACGATACAGACACAGGCCCTGGCACATTGAGCAAAGAAGACATCGTGTCTGTTATGAAAGTATTAATTGCTATTCGTAACGGTCAAGGCGATGTTGATGATATCGATCACTTAGGCAACCGTCGTATACGTAGTGTTGGCGAAATGGCTGAGAACCAATTCCGTGTTGGTCTAGTACGTGTTGAACGTGCTGTACGTGAGCGTTTAAGCTTAGGTGACCTTGACGCGATCATGCCACAAGATCTTATTAACGCTAAGCCTATTTCGGCAGCGGTTAAAGAGTTCTTCGGCTCGTCTCAGTTATCACAGTTTATGGACCAAAATAACCCGCTATCAGAAGTTACGCATAAACGTCGTATCTCTGCATTAGGTCCGGGCGGTCTGACTCGTGAACGCGCAGGCTTTGAAGTACGTGACGTTCACGTAACTCACTATGGTCGCGTATGTCCAATCGAGACTCCTGAGGGTCCAAACATCGGTCTAATTAACTCATTGTCTACGTACGCACGTACCAATGACTACGGTTTCTTAGAAACACCTTACCGCAAAGTGGTAGACGGTGTTGTAACTGATGAAGTTGATTATTTATCAGCCATTGAAGAAGGTCAGTTTGTTATCGCACAGGCGAATTCAAACTTAACTGAAACCAATGAGTTTGTTGATGAACTTATTCCATGTCGTCACAAAGGTGAATCTACCTTTATGGGTCGCATGGACCAGCAGTATATGGATGTATCACCACAACAGGTGATCTCTGTAGCGGCAGCACTTATCCCGTTCCTAGAACACGATGATGCTAACCGTGCATTGATGGGTTCAAACATGCAACGTCAAGCAGTACCAACATTGAAAGCGGATAAACCGTTAGTAGGTACTGGTATTGAGTTAACACTAGCGAAAGATTCTGGTGTTACTATTGTTGCAAAACGTGGTGGTGAAGTAATGTATGCTGACGCAAGTCGCATAGTTGTTAATGTACATGAAGAAGAGCGCATCCCTGGTGAAGCGGGAATCGACATCTACAACTTAACCAAATACACACGCTCTAACCAAAATACATGTATTAACCAAAAACCAACTTGCATGGTTGGCGAACCGGTTACTCGTGGTGACGTGTTAGCAGATGGTCCTTCGACTGACTTAGGTGATTTAGCCCTTGGTCAAAACCTTCGCGTGGCATTCATGCCATGGAACGGTTATAACTTCGAAGATTCAATCTTACTATCAGAGCGCGTAGTTGAAGAAGATCGTCTAACGACAATCCATATTCAAGAACTACAGTGTGTTGCCCGTGATACTAAATTAGGTCCTGAAGAGATCACTGCAGACATCCCGAACGTTGGTGAATCTGCACTAGGCAAGCTTGATGAATCAGGTGTTGTATATATTGGTGCTGAAGTTAAAGGCGGCGATATTCTAGTAGGTAAAGTGACTCCTAAAGGCGAAACACAGCTTACACCTGAAGAGAAGCTTCTACGAGCTATCTTCGGCGAAAAAGCGTCTGACGTTAAAGACAGCTCTTTACGTGTACCAAATTCTGTAACTGGTACTGTAATTGACGTACAAGTCTTCACCCGTGATGGTGTTGAAAAAGACAAACGTGCGTTAGAAGTTGAAGACATGCAGCTTCGCGAAGCGAAGAAAGACTTCAACGAAGAGTTCCGTATTTTAGAAGCTGGCGTTTTAGGACGTGCTCGCAAGTTACTTGTTGATGCAGGCTTCGATGAAGACAAACTAACGTCACTGAATGCTGAAAAACTACTTACTCAAAGCCTTGCACAAGAAGACAAGCAAGCTGAACTTGAGCAACTAGCTGCACAGTACGATGAGCTTAAAGCTGAATACGATAAAAAGTTTGAAAACAAACGTCGTAAAATTACCCAAGGTGATGACTTAGCGCCAGGCGTACTTAAGATTGTTAAAGTATACCTCGCTGTTAAACGTCGTATCCAACCAGGTGATAAAATGGCGGGTCGTCATGGTAACAAAGGTGTTATCTCGACTATCGTACCAGTAGAAGATATGCCATACGATGATAAAGGTCGTACGGTAGATATCGTATTGAATCCACTAGGTGTACCATCGCGTATGAACATCGGTCAGATCCTTGAAACACATATGGGTCTAGCTGCACGTGGTATCGGTGAACGTATTGAAGAAATGATGAAAGAACAACGTGAGCTTCATGAGCTACGTGATTTCATCAAGCAAGCCTACGAAATTGGTGAATCTCGTCAAGTTGTAGACATTGCTAGCTTCACGGATGACGAAATTCGTCGTCTAGCTGAAAACTTAAAAGGTGGTTTACCAATAGCTACTCCTGCATTTGATGGCGCGAAAGAAAGCGAAATCAAAGACATGCTAGAGCTTGGTGGATACCCAAGAAGTGGTCAGGTTACACTTTATGATGGCCGAACTGGCGATCAGTTTGAACGTCAAGTAACTGTAGGTTACATGTACATGCTGAAACTGAATCACTTAGTTGATGATAAGATGCATGCACGTTCTACTGGTTCTTACAGCCTTGTTACTCAGCAGCCGCTGGGTGGTAAAGCACAGTTCGGTGGCCAGCGTTTTGGTGAGATGGAAGTATGGGCACTTGAAGCTTACGGTGCTGCTTACACTCTACAAGAAATGCTAACAGTGAAATCGGATGACGTGAACGGTCGTACTAAGATGTATAAAAACATCGTTGATGGTAACCATAAAATGGAACCAGGTATGCCAGAATCGTTCAACGTATTGTTGAAAGAAATCCGCTCACTGGGTATCAACATCGAGTTGGAAGAAAATTAAGCCAATTAGATGCTGCAGTTAACGCTGCAGCATCTGTTGCGGCTGAATAGAATGTAGGGACGAGATTACCCGTCCTCAAGATTAACTCCGACAGGAGAGCTAAGGTGAAAGACTTACTTAAGTTTCTGAAGCAACAAAATAAGACCGAAGAATTCGATGCAATTCGCATTGGTCTTGCTTCACCAGACATGGTTCGTTCATGGTCATACGGTGAAGTAAAGAAACCTGAGACTATTAACTACCGTACTTTCAAGCCTGAGCGCGATGGCTTATTCTGTGCCCGTATTTTCGGCCCAGTGAAAGATTATGAGTGTTTATGTGGTAAATATAAACGCCTTAAACACCGTGGTGTGATCTGTGAAAAGTGTGGCGTTGAAGTAACACTCACTAAAGTGCGACGCGATCGTATGGGTCATATTGACCTTGCGAGCCCAGTTGCACATATATGGTTTTTAAAATCATTACCGTCACGTATCGGCTTAATGCTAGATATGACGCTTCGTGATATTGAACGTGTTCTTTACTTCGAATCATTCGTAGTGACTGAGCCTGGTATGACAACGCTTGAGCGTGGTCAACTATTAGGTGAAGAAGAATACCTAGATGCACTAGAAGAGCACGGTGATGAGTTTGAAGCGAAGATGGGTGCTGAAGCAGTTTTAGACTTGCTTCGTGAACTCGATCTTGCTCAATTAATTGCTGAGATGCGTGAAGAGTTACCAACAATTAACTCTGAAACTAAGCGTAAAAAAATCACTAAACGTCTTAAGTTAATGGAATCGTTCCACCAATCAGGTAATAACCCTGAGTGGATGATCATGACAGTACTTCCAGTATTGCCACCTGATCTACGTCCGTTAGTACCACTAGACGGTGGTCGTTTTGCGACATCTGATCTAAATGACCTTTACCGTCGTGTTATTAACCGTAATAACCGTCTTAAGCGTCTACTAGATTTAGCAGCACCAGACATTATTGTACGTAACGAAAAACGTATGTTGCAAGAAGCGGTAGATGCGCTACTTGATAACGGTCGTCGTGGTCGTGCAATTACAGGTTCTAACAAGCGTCCTCTTAAATCTCTTGCTGATATGATCAAGGGTAAACAAGGTCGTTTCCGTCAGAACTTACTTGGTAAGCGTGTAGATTATTCAGGCCGTTCTGTAATTACAGTAGGTCCTACACTTAAGCTTCACCAATGTGGTCTTCCTAAGAAGATGGCACTTGAGCTATTCAAACCATTCATCTATGGCAAACTAGAGCGTCGCGGCATGGCTACGACAATCAAAGCAGCTAAGAAGATGGTTGAACGTGAAGTTCCGGAAGTATGGGATGTACTTGACGAAGTAATTCGTGAACATCCAGTATTACTTAACCGTGCACCAACACTTCACCGTTTGGGTATCCAAGCGTTTGAGCCTGTGCTTATCGAAGGTAAAGCGATTCATTTGCACCCATTAGTATGTGCGGCTTACAACGCCGATTTCGATGGTGACCAAATGGCGGTACACGTACCGTTAACAATCGAAGCGCAGCTTGAAGCTCGTGCATTGATGATGTCAACAAACAACATTCTATCTCCTGCGAATGGTGAGCCAATCATCGTTCCTTCACAGGATGTTGTATTGGGTCTTTATTACATGACTCGTGACCGCATTAACGCTAAAGGCGAAGGCGCGATATTTAAAGATCCAAAAGAAGCAGAAAAAGCATACCGTAGTGGTAATGCAGACCTTCACGCAATCGTGAAAGTACGTATTAGCCAATCAGTTAAAAACGAAGATGGTGTAGTAGAAGATACTATTACTGTTATCGATACAACTGTTGGCCGTGCAATTTTGTCTCTAATTTTACCAACTGGTATGCCGTTTGCGTCAATCAATCAACCACTAGGTAAAAAGCAGATTTCTGGCTTGTTAAATGAGTGTTACCGTCGTCTAGGTCTTAAAGATACTGTTATCTTTGCTGACCAAGTTATGTACACCGGTTTCCATTATGCAATGAAGTCAGGTGTTTCAATCGGTATTGATGACTTAGTTATCCCACCGGTTAAAGCACAAATCATTGAATCAGCAGAAGCTGAAGTGACTGAAATCAACCAACAATTCCAATCAGGTCTTGTAACGGCTGGTGAAAAGTACAACAAAGTTATCGATATCTGGTCACGTGTAAATGAAAACTTATCACGTGAAATGATGGCCAACTTGTCGAAAGATACGGTTATCAACGCACAAGGTGAAGAAGTAGAGCAACCGTCATTTAACTCAGTGTTTATGATGGCCGACTCAGGTGCTCGTGGTAGTGCCGCTCAGATCCGTCAGCTAGCAGGTATGCGTGGTCTAATGGCACGTCCAGATGGTTCAATCATCGAGACGCCAATCACCGCTAACTTCCGTGAAGGTCTAAACGTACTTCAGTACTTCATCTCAACGCATGGTGCGCGTAAAGGTCTTGCCGATACAGCACTTAAAACAGCGAACTCGGGTTACCTAACGCGTCGTCTAGTAGACGTTGCACAAGATTTGGTAATCAACGAAGATGACTGTGGCACAGAAGATGGCTTAACAATGAAACCGCTTATTGAAGGTGGTGATGTTGTAGAAGCACTTCGTGAGCGTGTACTAGGTCGTGTTGTTGCTGAAGATATTGTAATTCCAGGTACAAACACTGTACTTGTTGAACGTAATATCATGCTTGACGAAAAACTGTGTGACCTTTTAGAAGAGCACTCAGTAGATGAAGTTCGCGTACGTTCTGTTATCACTTGTGATAATGACTTTGGTGTTTGTGCTAACTGTTACGGTCGTGACTTAGCACGTGGTCATATCATCAACGCAGGTGAATCAGTAGGTGTTATCGCGGCACAATCAATCGGTGAGCCAGGTACACAGCTTACGATGCGTACTTTCCACATCGGTGGTGCGGCATCTAGAGCGTCTGCAGAAAATAATGTACAAGTTAAAACTAACGGTACGTTAAAACTGCATAACTCTAAATATGTATTAAATACAGACGATAAGATTGTTATTACTTCGCGTTCAACGGAAATTACTATCATCGATAGTCATGGTCGTGAGAAAGAGCGTTATAAAGTACCTTACGGTGCGGTATTAACAGTTAAAGATAATGCAGAAGTTCAAGGTAACGACATCGTTGCTACTTGGGACCCGCATAGTCACCCAATCGTTCTTGAGCATAAATCAAAAGTATCGTTCAGCGATATTGATGACTCAAATACTGAAGCACAGACTGATGAACTAACTGGTTTAACCCGTGTAGTTGTTAAAGACCTTGCTAAAGTTAATACAAAAGAACCTAAGCTTATCATCGAAAGTGAAGAGCGCGGCTTGCAAGAAACACGTCTTCCTTCATTCACAACGATTGAAGTAATTGATGGCGTTACAGCAAACCCAGGTGACGTGTTAGCACGTATCCCGCAAGAAGGTTCGAAAACTCGTGATATCACGGGTGGTCTACCACGCGTAGCCGACTTATTTGAAGCGCGTAAGCCAAAAGATCCAGCTATTTTAGCTGAGGTTACTGGTACAATTAGCTTCGGTAAAGAGACTAAAGGTAAGAAGCGTTTAGTTATTACTCCACCAGAAGGTGATCATTACGAAGAGATGATCCATAAGTGGCGTCAACTTAACGTGTTTGAAGGTGAGCAAGTGTCTAAAGGTGAAGTTATCGCCGATGGTCCTGAATCACCGCATGACATCTTACGCTTACGTGGTGTGACTCATGTTGCTAACTACATCGTTAACGAAGTGCAAGAGGTTTACCGTTTGCAAGGCGTTAAGATCAATGACAAGCACATTGAAACAATTATCCGTCAAATGTTACGCAAATGTACCATTATACACGGTGGTGATACTGACTTCCTAGCTGGTGAACAAATCGAAGTGGCGCGCGTAAATATCGCAAACCGTGACCTTGAAAAACAAGGTAAGATCCCAGCGAAGTATGAAATCCAGTTAATGGGTATCACAAAAGCATCACTAGCAACAGAATCTTTCATCTCTGCAGCGTCTTTCCAAGAGACAACACGTGTTCTTACAGATGCGGCAGTGAATGGTAAGAGCGATGAGCTTCGCGGTCTGAAAGAAAACGTAATTGTGGGTCGATTGATCCCAGCCGGTACCGGTTTTGCGTATCATCAAGAACGTATGGCTCGCCGTAAACAAAGCAAAGTAGTCGTAGAAGAGCAAACAGTAAGTGCAGAAGAGGCAACTCAAGCACTTACAGATGCTCTAAATGCTGATTTGTCTGGAAATCAATAAACTGTTTTTAATCAATAGATTAAGAAATAGTAAGGCAGTTATATACTGTCTTACTATCAGTTTAGGTTGACAGGTTAAACTTTGCTCATTAAAATTCCGCCACCCATTTACTTGTGTGCTCAATGCAGGCTTGTAAATAAAGGGCGGATTTTTTCTTTTTTCAGTAGTAATTTTAATTTCAGGAGCTATTTAAATGGCAACTATTAACCAGCTAGTGCGTAAGCCACGCCGTAGTAAGGTTACGAAAAGTAACTCAGCTGCACTTAAAGCGTGTCCGCAAAAGCGCGGTGTATGTACTCGCGTATATACAACTACACCTAAGAAACCAAACTCGGCGTTACGTAAAGTAGCTCGTGTACGTTTAACTAACGGTTTCGAAGTAACTTCATACATTGGTGGTGAAGGTCATAACCTTCAAGAGCATAGTGTAATCCTAATCCGTGGTGGTCGTGTTAAAGATTTACCAGGTGTGCGTTTTCACACTGTTCGTGGTGCACTTGACTGTGCAGGCGTTAGCGACCGTCGTCAAGCTCGTTCTAAATACGGTACTAAACGCCCTAAAGGCTAATGTTTTCCGTTAGTAAGGCCAAGCACTAAATATTTATAATTATTGTTTTGGGTGATTGACTCGAAAGAGCAACCCTGAATAAACCGGAGATACAAAATGCCTAGAAGACGCGTAATCGGTCAACGTAAAATTCTTCCAGATCCTAAGTTCGGATCGGAACTTCTTGCTAAATTCGTTAACATCGTGATGTTAGACGGCAAGAAATCTACTGCTGAAAAAATTGTTTATGGTGCGCTAGACGTGGCTGCTGAGAAATCAGGCAAGTCGCACCTAGAAATCTTTGAAACTGCACTTGATAACATCCGCCCACAGGTAGAGGTTAAATCTCGCCGTGTTGGTGGTTCAACTTATCAAGTACCAGTTGAAGTACGTCCAGTTCGTCGTAACGCATTAGGTATGCGTTGGTTAGTAGACGCTGCACGTAAGCGTGGCGAAAAATCTATGGGCTTACGTTTAGCTCAAGAAATCGTTGACGCTGCTGACAACAAAGGCACTGCGGTTAAGAAACGTGAAGACGTTCACCGTATGGCTGAAGCGAATAAAGCATTCGCTCATTACCGTTGGTAATCTGTCTTTAACCTTTAAGAGGATCATATGGCACGTACAACTCCACTTGAGCGCTATCGTAATATAGGTATTGTTGCTCACGTAGATGCAGGCAAAACCACCACAACAGAACGTGTTCTGTTCTACACGGGTCTTTCTCATAAGATCGGTGAAGTACATGATGGCGCTGCAACTATGGATTGGATGGAGCAGGAACAAGAGCGTGGTATCACAATCACTTCTGCTGCAACAACGTGTTTTTGGAAAGGGATGGACGCTCAATTTGACGCCCATCGTATCAATATTATTGATACTCCAGGACACGTAGATTTCACTATCGAAGTAGAGCGTTCTTTACGCGTACTAGATGGTGCGGTAGTTGTTCTTTGTGCTTCATCTGGTGTACAGCCGCAAACTGAGACAGTTTGGCGTCAAGCGAACAAATACGAAGTTCCGAGAATGATCTTCGTAAACAAAATGGATCGCACGGGCGCTGACTTCTTAGCAGTGGTTAGCCAGGTGAAATCTCGTCTTGGAGCAACGCCTGTTCCAATTCAGTTGCCTGTAGGCGCTGAGGACGACTTTAAAGGTGTTATTGACCTTATAAAAATGAAAATGATTAACTGGAACGAAGCGGACCAGGGTATGACTTTCTCTTATGAGGCAATACCGGCAGAACTTCTGGAATTGGCTGAAGAATGGCGCTCTCATTTAGTTGAAAGCGCTGCTGAAGCCTCAGAAGAACTGATGGATAAATACTTAGAAGGTGAAGAGTTAAGCGAAGCAGAAATTAAAAATGCTTTGCGTCAACGCACATTAGCTAATGAGATTGTTCCAGTTACTTGTGGTAGCGCATTTAAAAACAAAGGCGTTCAAGCTGTGCTTGATGGCGTTGTTGAGTATATGCCGTCGCCAGAACAAGTGAAACAAATCCAAGGTATCTTAGAAAATGGTACTGAGGAAGAACGTCCGGCTAATGATAAAGCGCCGTTTGCTGCACTCGCTTTTAAGATTGCAACAGACCCGTTTGTTGGCACCTTGACCTTTTTCCGTGTTTACTCTGGTACTGTTAAACAGGGTGACACGGTATATAATCCAGTAAAAAGTAAGCGTGAGCGACTTGGCCGTATCGTACAGATGCATTCAAACTCTCGTGAAGAGATCAAAGAAGTTTTCGCAGGCGACATCGCGGCAGCTATTGGTCTTAAAGACGTAACAACAGGTGAAACACTGTGTGATCCGAATTCTATTATTACGCTTGAGCGTATGGAATTCCCAGAACCAGTAATCTCTATTGCGGTTGAGCCTCGCACTATAGCTGACCAAGACAAGATGGGTATCGCGCTAGGTAAACTAGCAGCTGAAGACCCTTCTTTTCGCGTACAAACTGATGAAGAATCAGGGCAGGTTATAATCTCTGGCATGGGTGAACTTCACCTAGATATCATCGTCGACCGTATGAAACGTGAATTCAGTGTTGAATGTAACGTTGGTAAGCCGCAGGTCTCATACCGAGAAGCTATTCGTTCAACTGTTAAAGTTGAAGGGAAGTTTATACGTCAGTCAGGTGGTCGTGGCCAATATGGGCACGTTTGGATTAAACTTGAACCGATGGATATTACGGATGATGAGTCACCAATTTACGAGTTCGTTAACGAAACCGTTGGTGGGTCTGTTCCTAAAGAGTTCGTCCCTGCGGTAGACAAAGGTATCCAAGAGCAAATGTCTCAAGGTGTACTGGCAGGCTACCCATTACTTGGCGTTAAAGCGACTCTATATGATGGTTCATTCCATGATGTAGACTCGAATGAAATGGCATTTAAAATAGCGGGTTCACTGGCAATGAGAGACGGGGCGCTACAAGCGAAACCTGTACTTTTAGAACCAGTAATGAAGGTTGAAGTACTTACGCCTGATTCAAATATGGGTGATGTAGTTGGCGACCTAAACCGTCGTCGCGGCATAATCGAAGGCATGGAAGATGCATTAGGTGGACTTAAGCAAATTAATGCGCAGGTTCCTCTTTCTGAAATGTTTGGTTATGCGACTGCTTTACGATCTGCAACACAGGGCCGTGCCTCATACTCTATGGAGTTTGTGAAGTACGCTGAAGCCTCTAAAAACGTTGCAGATACAATAATTTCAGCTCGCGCTGTTATATAATTTTAGCTTGTCTGGCTCAATAGTGAGTCAGGCTTTAATTTCTTTATTAGGAATTTTTTAAGATGGCAAAAGAAAAGTTTGAA
>NZ_PNDU01000020.1:0-21660 GCF_005886635.1 Pseudoalteromonas sp. S558
CGCGAGGTTTGTAACCTAGTGGGCTAAGTAAAAACCGAGCAACAAAGAGTAAATCGTCCCTAGAAAGAACCCAAAGGGCAGCGCATGTTTGGCATTTATGCTGCGTTATCGCCTATTTATGGGGAATAACCACACTACATAGGCTCTGCCTTACCTAAAAACCAAACACACAGCTGCAAATTCAACCACCAATGATCAATACGCCCTACTGCATTAACAAATTAGTAATATCCATAAGAATATTTTATTATGTGCTCATGCAGTTAGATTCCCTATCACAGTAGTTATTAATTTATGCAAAGTGCGCGTTTTATTCCCTTTAGAAAGCAAGATATTATTGATATGTGTAGCGACGAGCTTAAAAGCAGCGCACAACAGACATCGTTTAAACAGTTTTGTGATTTACTAGCGAGCCTTATTCATTACGATTATCACGCAACACTTGAGTCACTTAAAAACAACTACGCCCCGTTTGATCCCAATAGTGACACGCGATCGTTAGCGCCAGTATCGGCGGATCAAAAAGCGCAGTGCCAACGTGATTTTGCTAAAGATTTTGCCAAAGTACTCAATGCTGCTAATTTTGAAGTGATCACTAATGAAGACTTACAAGATGCATTAAATGAAGAGTCACTATTTAAGGTGCGCCTTGAAGTTGAGTTTGACGACTTTGAAGAAGTGGTATTTTATCGCCGAGGCGAGTCGCAACTCACTGAAACTATTGCCAGTTTTTGGGGCTTGCGTAAAATGCCGCTGCACTTTACTAATTACGACCGAGTAGCGGTGTTTATTCGTTTTAAAGACAGCGCGTATTTTGCAGCTAAAAATAAAATGCCAATGGGGTTTGAGCCCAGTTCAACCATAGTAAAGCTATTTCAAAATGTGCCAAAAGCTGATCTCGAAATGCTATTTCCTAATAGCGAAGTACGCATGCGCCCTATCGATAAAATCATTATTGGCTCATCAGCTTTAGTTGGCGGCGCAGTGGTACTTATAACTAAACTTGGCGCATCAATCGTATTATTGCTTGCTTTGTTTGCTTTTTGGGGTGGTTTTAGAAGTGAAGCTGTAGCAATGACCCAACAACATTTTATTACTTTTGCTATTGGTATGGGGGTTTTTGGCAGCTTTATTTTTAAAGAATGGAGTAAGTTTAAAAACCGTAAAATAAAGTTTATGAAAGCCCTAAGCGATAACCTCTACTTTAAAAACCTCGATAATAACGCGGGTGTTTTTCACACGCTTATTGACGCCGCCGAAGAAGAAGACATAAAAGAAGCCCTGCTGGCGTATACCTTTTTACTAAAATCAGAAAGTGGCTTAACCGCCCAAACGCTTGATGAAAAAATAGAGCATTGGTTTAAAAGCAAATACCAGTGCGATCTTGATTTTGAAATTAGCGACGCACTTGAAAAGCTGGTACGCATGCGTTTGGTAACGTGCACTAGTGATGTGTATAGCGCAATCAATTTAGAACACGCAAAAGCGATATTAGATGAGCGTTGGGATAATCTGTTTCAATATAATTAATGTAGTATTTTTGCTAAATAATACCCAAATAAAAAAGCAGCTGTAAGTACAGCTGCTTTTTTTATTACATTATCAATAGCTAGTCTTTAAGCTAATTCAGCTTCTGCTTTTTTAGTAAATTTAGAATGTACTAACTTATAAAGCGCGGGCAAAATTAACAGTGTTAGTAACGTTGATGAAATAATCCCGCCAACCACTACCGTTGCAAGTGGCCTTTGCACCTCAGAACCCGTTCCTGTATTAAGCGCCATAGGTATAAAGCCTAAACTTGCCACCAGCGCTGTCATCAGTACTGGGCGCAGGCGTTGTAATGCGCCGCTGTGAATTGCTTCAAACAAACTTAAGCCGTCGCTTCGTAACTGCTTAATAAACGACAGCATAACCACACCGTTTAATACCGCTACACCACTTAGGGCAATAAAGCCGACACCTGCTGATATTGAAAGCGGCATATCGCGCAGCAATAACGCAAGCACACCCCCCGTTAATGCCAGTGGCACACCACTAAATATAATCAATGAATCACGAAGCGATCCAAAGGCGCTATACAGTAAGCCAAATATAAGCAGTAAAGTGACCGGCACAACCAACGACAATCGCTTACTTGCCGATTGTAGCTGCTCAAACGTGCCGCCGTATTCAAGCCAATAGCCACTTGGTAAGTTAAGTGATTCATTCATGCTTGCTTGCGCATCACTTACAAAGCTTGCTAAATCGCGCCCCTCTACATTGGCAGTTACCACGACGTTGCGCTTACCACTTTCGCGGTTTATTTGATTAGGCCCTTTTTCAATGCTGATTGTCGCTACTTCGCCAAGCGGTACAAATGCAAGTTCTGGGTTACTATCTTTAGGTAAAGCAACTGGCAAACGAGCAAGAGCAGATACATCACTAGACCAACGTTTATCAAGGCGCACTAATAACGAAAAACGTTTATCGCCCTCAAAAATTAGCCCGGTTTGCACACCACCAACAGCGGCGGCAAGTGTTTGTTGAATATCGTTTACGCTTAAACCCAATAACGCCATATGGTCGCGCATTGGTGTTACCGAAAGTGTTGGCAATCCTTCCATTTGCTCCAAACGTACATCGGTAGCGCCTGCAATATTACGCATTAGCCCTGTGGCTTTTTCGCCAAACTCTTTAAGTACGCTTAAGTCGTCACCATAAATACGCAGTGCCACATCGGCGCGCACGCCAGCAATTAACTCATTAAAGCGCATTTCTATTGGTTGTGTAAATTCGTAATTATTACCTGGTACATCGTTAACACGGGTACGAATTTGCTGAACCAATTCTGCTTTAGTAAGTGCTGGATTAGGCCACTCATCTTGCGGTTTGAGTATTAAAAAAGTATCGGCAACATTGGGCGGCATAGGATCGCTTGCTACATCGGCAGTACCAATTTTTGAAAATACGTTAGCAACCTCAGGCTGATCTAATATGGCTTGTTCAAGTTCTTTTTGCATTTGCACAGATTGCTCAATACCAGTGCCAGTAATGCGCAGCGCGTGCATGGCAATATCGCCCTCATCAAGTTTCGGTAAAAATTCTGCGCCCATGTTTTTAACTTTAAAACCAAGCACCAATACTAATACAGTGGCTATACCCACCATCAACCACGGTAATTTAAGCGATATATCAAGTAATGGCTTATACACTTTTTTAACGCCGCGCATGACTGCGTTTTCGGTTTCATCAACCTTACCGCGAACAAACACTGCAATAGCAGCGGGCACAAAGGTAACGCCAAATATAAGCGCGCCAATTAACGCCGCAACTACAGTAAACGCCATTGGTTGAAACATTTTGCCTTCAACGCCGCTCAGTGCAAATAAAGGTAAGTAAACCAGCATAATAATAACAATACCAAATACAGCCGGTGTAAATACTTCTTTGGTGGCCGCGGTAACTACATTTAAACGCTCATTTAAGGTAAGTAGCCTGCCATGTTTATGCTGAGCTACACCTAATTGGCGCAGGCAATTTTCAACTACAATTACAGCGCCATCAACAATTAAACCAAAATCGATTGCACCTAGGCTCATTAGGTTACCCGATACGCGATTGCCCACCATACCTGTAATGGCAAACAACATACTCAACGGAATAACCATTGCTGTAATAAGCGCGCCCGTTACATTACCCAGCAGTAATAGCAAAATCACTATCACTAAAACGGCACCTTCAAATAAGTTGGTTTGCACGGTTGCTATGGTTTTATCAACAAGAGTTGTACGGTCGTAAACCGCTTCAACAATAACGCCAGCGGGTAAGCTTTTTTGCACATCAACTAACTTATCAGCCATAGCTTTTGCCACTACGCGGCTGTTTTCGCCAATTAGCATCATAGCGGTGCCGAGCACGGTTTCCTCGCCGTTATAAGTGGCCGCGCCGGTTCTAAGCTCTTTGCCTAAAAGCACGTTAGCCACATCTTTAATGCGTACAGGTGCATCGTCGCGCTTAGCTATAACGGTATTGGCTATGTCTTCTAACATTTTAAGCTGCCCAGGCGAGCGTACTAAATATTGCCCGTCAAAGCGCTCAATATAGCCTGCGCCTCGGTTACTGTTATTAACCTCAAGTGCATTAACTACATCACTAATAGTAAGCTTATAGGCAATGAGTTTTTCGGGCACTGGCGCTACTTGGTATTGGCGCTCAAAACCACCTTGGCTGTTTATTTCGGTTACGCCTTTTACTTTTAAAAGCTGCGGGCGAATAACCCAATCTTGCAAAGTACGTAAGTCTTCGGCGTTGTAGGCAGTTCCATCTTCTTTTAACGCATTAGGCGCGGTATGCACACTATAAGTAAATATTTCGCCTAAACCACTGGCAATAGGACCCAAGTTTGGCTCTACGTTATTAGGTAAGTCGGAGCGAATACTTTGAATACGCTCACCAATTTGCTGACGCGCCCAATAAATATCGGTGCCTTCATTAAAAATAACCGTTACTTGCGAAAGCCCATAACGCGAAAGCGAACGGGTGTAATCAAGCTTAGGTATGCCCGCCATGGCGGTTTCTACCAAATAGGTAATGCGTTGCTCTACCTCTAATGGCGTAAAACCCTGCGCTTTGGTATTAATTTGCACTTGTACGTTAGTTATATCGGGTACTGCGTCTACCGCTAAATTTTGAATGTTGTATACACCAAATCCAGCAAATAAAAATGTAAGCGCAAGCACCAGCATGCGGCGTTTAACCGCAAAAGAAACTATCCTATTAATCATGGTGCCTCCTAGTGAGCGTGGCTTGCGCCGCTTTTTAAAATATCCGCTTTAATGACATAACTATTGTCTGTTACGTATTCGCTACCCACGTTTAAGCCTGTAAGCACTTCTACCCACTCACTATTTTTTGCACCTAAGGTAACGGGGCGCACTTCAAATACATTGTTTTTACGAACAAACACACTGGATTGACCGTTAAATTCTTGAATTGCTTGTGGCTTTACACGCACGCTGGCATTTATTTTAGCCACACTTACATCGCTATTTATATGCATGCCTGGGCGCCAATGCCCGTCTGGGTTATTAAGCTCTATACGGGCGCGCGCTATGTGCCCACCAGTCATCATTGGGGCTATAAAAAACACTTCCCCTTGAGTATTTAGATGATGATGTAGGTCGTACACCTTAGCGCTTTGCCCAATGGCTAGTTTTTCAATATTTTCAGGAAAAGCAGATAACTCAACCCATACTTTATCAAGGTTAACTACCTGCATCAGTGCGCTGGTGCTTGCAAGCTCACCACGCTTTAAATATTGCTCGGTTACAACGCCGCTAATTGGGCTTTTAATGGCGTAATTTTGCAGTGTTTCGCGGTTAGTTACGCTGGCAAGTACGTCGCCTTTTTTAACGTTTTGACCAATGCTTACAAAAATATCACTGATCAATCCTGTATACGGCGCCATCACTTCTACCGTACCGTGCTGCGTTGGTGCAATAACGCCAAAAAGCGTATCGGTAATAGCCACTTCACCACTTTGCGCTATCTCGGTTTTAATTCCTGCGCGCTCAATAGCTCGCTCTGTTAGTGTGGTACGGCCTTCGTGTTGGTCGTATTCATAGCTAATGCTCTCACCTTTATAATTAGCAGTAACGGTAAGTGCAAACGAATGTGGTTCGTTAATTGATTGCGTACTAACAAGATAGTCGCCTTCAGCTGTAAACTGTATGTTTTGCGGCGCTTCAACTAAGCGTTTTAAACTCATTGTTATGTTTAAGTCGTTTATATTAATTGGTTTATTTTGCTTATAGCCGTATATGCGCAGCTCAACATTACCTGCAAATTCTTGCAGTTTAAGTTCAAGAGTTAACTTAGGATCAGTTAATAAAAAACCGCCGTGCGGGCCTTGCTTTTGCTCGTGTTGATCAGCTTCTTTATGACCTGACTCGCCATGCTCGGCAGAGGCAAATACATCTGTACTTACAAAGCTGCTGGCAAACGAAAGTGATACTAGTAATGCGATTATATTTTTATTCATGATTGATGAGTCTCAATTAAAGATTGGCCAGTTAAACGCTCAAGAGTAAGTAGCACTTGGTACAGCTCTGCGTGAGTGGTAATAAGTGTGCGTTTAGAATCAAAAAGTGCTTGTTGAGCATCAAGTAGTTGCAACACCGAGATTTGTCCGCGTTGATAACTTTTTAGGCTTTGCTCAATCAATGTTTGTGCCTGAGGAATAATTTGATCAGATAATAGCTTTGCCTGATTAGCTCGACCTTGATAATAAGCGTACAAGGTACGCACTTGCTGGCGTAACTGAATACGCAATTGCCCTTGCTGCTCACTCAAAAGTGTAAGCTGGTTATTAGCAGCTATAATATTGCCGCTATTTGAATTGCTTAATTGCAGTGGCATAGAAAACGAAAACACTAATGAGCTGGAGTCGCTTTGCTGGTTATAGCGCACGCCTCCCCCTATATTAATATCGGTTTGTCCGTTTGCTTTTTGCAGTGTTAAGTTAGCTGTTTGCTGTAAATATTGCTGCTGTAATAATGCAAATTCAGGAGCTTGGTTAACAGCATCTAAAAGTGCTTGTGCTGATTTAAGCGCAGTAATGACATTAATATTGCCAGTAAAAGTATCGTAGGATTGCTCCTCACTCCATAGCTCGTTAAGCGATAAACTTGCTCGCTCAAACTCACTGTTAAGCATAGCTTTATCAAGCTCTACTTGGCTAAGTGCATAGCGCATACGCGTTACATCAGCTTGCGACGCTGCCCCCGCATTAGCTCTTTGCTCAATCGCTTTAAGTGCTTGGGTTACGACCTGTTTACGCTCGTTATTTAAACTTAATAAGGTTTGAAATTTAAGCCCTTGGTAGTATCGCTCAGCAGTGGTTGCTAATAGGGCTAAACGGGTATTTTGATATTGTATTGCTTGGGCTTTAATATTGGCGGTTGCGTAATTAATACGGCTTTGGCGTTTATCGCCTAGCTCTATTAGTTGGCTAAGCCCGAGCGTTATTTCAGCGCCTTGAATACCACGCGCATCGTTAGTGCCCAGTAAATTTTCGGCTTCAACATTTAATACAGGATTAGGCGAAAGTGCAGCTTGAGATTTAAGCGCACTCAATATTTTTTGATGATAAGGGTAGCGTTTTAATACCGGATTTTGTTGTTCGGTATTACTCAGCGCCTGCTTAAGGGTTAATGTTTTAACATTCGCCAAAGTACTAAAAGCAGGTAGCGCGCACATTAGCGCCACCAGCATAATTGGTTTTTTATTCATATAGCGTGTCCGTTTTTTAACAAACAGAGTTAACTTGAGCACGGTATTGGTATTAAAAAATAAAAACCAAACGTGTATCAAGTAACCTAAATATGCATATAACAGAACCTAAATAACGCATAAGCGCAGGCCGTATATACAAAGTATTTAAAATTAAAAACTAGCTATAAAAATTAGGTGGCGGTACGTCTGGCGGGTAATTTAACCCGTTATAGCACGCAGGCGAAGTTGCTTTACTTTGCTCTGGGCTTATTGAATGGCTAGAGGTGCTGTTGTAGCCACAATGGCAATGTTGGTGGGCATGAATTTCGGTAGTTGATGTTTTATCGCTTTGGTTGCCATCAGCTGAAGAGCCGTCTTGCGATAATGAACTGGTTACATGATCAACGTCTTCTTGCAAATGATACGCAGCGCCATCACAGCTAATAAAGCTGTGTACAAGCACTAATAATATCACTGTTAAAAAACGGTTTGAGCGCATGCTTTATGCTGTTCCTGCCACTAAGGGTTACTGTAAAATATCTAACCAATTGAAGCCACATAGTATATTACTCACAAACTACAATAAAGCGCTTTTAACAAATTAAAATGATCTCTTATATTATCTATACCCAAACCACCTCAAGATGCAAAATTCAGCGTTTCACAGGCGCTTAATATCAAGGCGATACTTTGTAACAAGGGCAACTTCTTTTAAGCAGTCGCAACGCAGAGAGTGAATGCCTGTGGAGCGCCAAAATGGTTGGCTTAAAGCGATATATACTGCGTTATTGATTTTAAAAATAGAACAGCTATTATTTGCAATCAATGCCTTGCCTACATCGCTTTTACACCAACTGAAACTTACACCTTGAGGTGTTTAGGTATATACAATAGATAAATAACATTTTGTGAACTACAAAAACCACCGACAATAAAACGTCGGTGGTTTTTAATAATTTAAATGTTAAACAACTGCTTGCTCTAAAATTTCACGGCTTTCTTTTAGCGTAATAGCTTGGTTTTCACCAAGGGCAATCATGCCGTGGGCTTCAAGTTTGCCAATAATATTGTCAATAGCAGCGGCTTTATCATCGCCATGTTCAGTAAGCACAGTAGCTACATCAAGGCTGTGGTAAAACGCTTCAATTGCTGCAATTGTTTTCTCTGCTAAGTCGTCAGATTGCTCAAGACAAAATACGTTTTTACCCATTTGCTCAAGCTTTGCTTTTTTAACTACAAATTGGTTGCGTAGCAAAGAAGGTTGAACAATAGCAAGAGAACGCGCATGGTCAACGCCATATGCTGCGGTAAGCTCGTGGCCAATCATGTGCGTTGCCCAATCTTGCGATACGCCAGAACCAATTAAGCCATTAAGTGCTTGATTTGCTGCCCACATAAGGTTGGCGCGCCATGCATCGTCTTGGTTTTCAAAGTTATCGCCCAGTGTTTTAAGCGTTCTTAAAAGTGCTTCGGCGTAACCTTCCTGAACTAATGCATTTTGTGGGAACGTTAAGTATTGCTCACAGGTATGAACCCACGCATCAACCAAACCATTAACCAATTGACGCTGTGGTAATGTTTTCATTACATCAGGGTCCATAATAGCAAATTTAGGAAGCACCTCTGGTGAAGCAAACGGTAGTTTTTGCTTCGTTGCTTCTTTGCTCACAACTGAGTTTTGGTTAGATTCTGAACCTGTTGCAGGCAATGTTAATACTGCGCCAATTGGTAATGCGCTGGTAATAGTGTGTTTACCTGTCGGAATATCCCAACCTTCGCCATCGTAAACTGCAGAGGCTGCAATGTATTTAACGCCGTCAATTACTGAACCGCCGCCGACACCAAGTACAAAATCGATGTCTTGCTCTTTACAGATTTTAACCGCTTGGTCTAGTACTTCAATTGTTGGGTTAGCACCAACGCCCGAAAACTCTACCCAATCAAAATCTTTGAGTGCTGCAGCAACTTGGTCGTACACGCCGTTCTTTTTAATCGAACCGCCTCCGTATACTACAAGTACTTTTTGATCTTTTGCGATCAAGTCTGTTAATGCGGCAATTTGTTGTTGGCCAAACTGGATTAGTGTTGGGTTTACGTAGCTAAATTTCATTATTTGCTCCTGGTGACGGTTTATTACTGAGTACTTTACTTAGTTACCTAATAAAGTATCGATGACTGCATATTAATGGCATAACACACATAAAAAAAGCCCAATAACTCGCTAAAGCTTGCCTAAAACTATCAACATTGTTATTTTACGCAAAATACACACAAATAAAGATGCTTTAAATGCCCACGATAGCCAACATGTTGCAGCAATACGCCGAGCATAACCTTTTACTCGGCTTTGAAGGCACTATGGAAACTATTATTCCTGGGGTATATTTTCATCGAGCAACTAAAAGTTCACCGCGTCAGCCGCTTATATATAACTCAGGCATCATTATTGTTGGGCAAGGTCATAAAGTGATTCACTTTCCTGATCATCAAATACGATACGGAGAAGGCGATTATTTAGTGCTTGGTGTACCGGTGCCATTAGAGTGTGAAGCATTTACCGATAACGACCTGCCCGTTATGGGCATTGCTATAGATATAAACCCAGCAATGCTGCACAAACTCGTCAATCAAATGATGCAACATAAACCGCTTGCTACATCTTCACCATCGATACAAATTGGAGCCGTGCAGTCAGCCACCTTAGATACCACAATGGAACTCGTAACTCATAGGCTATTAACGGTTTTAAATAATCCGCTTGAGGCCGAAGTTTTTGGCGAAGATATCGTAAAAGAATTGGTATATCGGGTACTTTGCGGCCCGCAAGGGCATACTTTAATAGGCCTTGCGATGCATGATGGGCATTATGCTCGTATCGCTCGAACACTTTCGACCATGCACAGCAGTTATGCCAACCAGATAACTGTTGAGGGTTTAGCAGAAGATGTAAACATGAGTGTGTCGTCGTTTCATCGCGCCTTTAAACAAGTCACTTTTGAGTCACCATTGCAGTATTTAAAAAAAGTACGTTTAGCTAAAGCAAAGGAACTCATTATAACCAGCGGCAGCAAAGCCAATGAAGCCGCGTTAAAAGTAGGCTACACCAGTGCATCGCAATTTAGCCGCGAATTTAAACGCCATTTTAATAAAACCCCTAGTGAGGTAGTCACTCAGCTACATAGCTAGCCCATAAAAAAGCCACTATAAAAATGGCTTTAAATAGCACAAGTGCAAACTACACTTTTTTAAATAAAACCTCTGGATTTACCATGGTTTTCATTTCAAGTACGTTACCATTTGGATCTTCGATAAAAAATGTTTCTTGCTCAAACTCATCACCAATAAAACGACGGTAAGGTTTATCTAAATATTCAACTCCAGCGTGTTCAATTCGTGCTTTTAAATCGTTAAAGTCGCTTTCAGATAAATGAATACCAAAATGAGGAACCGCTACGGCGCCCATATCTACGTCGTGACGAACCGTTGGTAGGCGTTCAGCACTTTGATGTAGTGTTAATTCATTACCCCAAAAGTCAATATCAACCCATCGACCCTCTTCACTATTACCGGTTTTACAACCAAGTACGTCACAATAAAACGCTGTAGTCACTTTTAAATCGCCAGCTGGGATAGCTAGATGTAAGCAGTTAGACATAAATTACCCTTGGTTAACTCTTTTAATATACTAAATTTCGCGCATTATACATAAATTGTAATTTATAGAACATTAACAGCGAAACAATTGAGCATATTTAATACTTTAATAAACCCCCTTATTACCTTGCTTATACTATGTTATTTGCAGGCAGTGCTGTAAAACCTAAAAGACTTACTTTAAAATACGCACACTATGATTAAATTTTTATCTTTAAAATTCATCACTTTTTTTATGGGCTTTGTATCTTGCTTTGTGATGCATACAACGTTTAATGTGCCATTAGTTATATCGGCGGCGTTAACTGGGCTTATTGGCTCGTTTATCCCTTTTCCTAAAAGCGTTAAAAATCATCCGTATGCCGCTATTTATGCGGGCAGCTTTGCAGGCATGTGCTCGACTAATTTAATTACCAGCTATTGGGAAATTACTATTATTTCGATTATAGGCGCGAGCTTGTACGTACTTACCATGAACCTATTTACTGGTTTTGGCGGTAAGCTCGGCAGTGTTGCTTTTGCAAGTGTTGCAATATTTGTGTTAGCTAAAGGAATTGCGTTATGAGCCTTGAATATCCATTAATAACATTACTAGGCGCATTTTTAACTTTTTTTTTAGCTAAACATAATCGCTTTGATGCAATAAGAGCTTCCGCTTCACTGTCTATTATTGCCTACCTAATTTTTAGCGCATTTAACTTCAATCCTGCACTTTATAGTATTATATTTTTTGGCGGGACGTTTATAGGTATGAGCGCCCCCCATCGCTTTGGAATATATACAATAACCAGCTCTGCCATTATTTTTTCAATATTGTTTGAATACCTAATTCCACGGCTAGATGGATACGGCGGTGCGCTAGGTATAAGTGCTTTTTTGTCGGTATGTATTTGCCATATTTGCATTACACTTGGCGCGCCCCGAAGCAAAAAAACACAATAACTCACTTATGCTTTATAGCGCTTGTTGGATAGCCAAACAATACATTTAACTTTGCTTTCACACCTTTTGCTCTGTAGGTACTTTTAATTAAATATGCCCATTGGTGAAACGTTATTTTAAATGGATTGTCGCTGTTTAGCTGCCCTACAATACCGTACTTACAAGGTTTACTTGGCTCTTCAACCGCATAAGTGCCAAACAACTTATCCCAGATGATTAGCACCCCTGCAAAGTTTTTATCTAAATAGCCTGCGTTAATAGAATGATGAACTCGATGATGTGAAGGCGTGTTAAATACTTTTTCAAACCAGCCAAGCTTACCTACAACTTGGGTGTGCACAAAAAACTGATATGCCAAATTAAGCGCTACCACGGTAAACACGGTAATGGGATCATAGCCAAGTAATATCATGGGTAACCAAAATACCCACATTCCTGCAATTGGGTACATTAAACTTTGCCTAAATGCGGTAGAAAAATTCATTTTAGTGGAGCTATGATGTACAACGTGCGCGGCCCAAAGCCAATGAATGTGATGAGATGCTTTGTGGAACCAGTAATACAAAAAATCTTGCAGTAAAAAAGCAAATAATACATTGACTACAAAAAGCTCTATATCAAATAAACGATACTCGTAAAGCCAGTAAAAAAAAGGCATTAGTATAAGTAGTGCAATAGCATCGGCGCCTTGATGCATCAATGCCAGTACCGCATTAGCTAAACTGTCTTTAATATTATAGTAGCGTCTAAATTTAATAAATTCATAACAAACAAACGCCAAAAAGATGGGGCTTAAAGCCAATAAAATGATTTCAATGCTCATATAGTTTGCTCCTTAAAGTGGCTATTTAACTTTTTAAGGGCACTGACTATGTCTTTTTCAATAAAAAACTTAAGTATAAAACTAGGTAGCCACCAAGGTGCAGCGCATTGTATGCAGTAAGTAATGGCTGTAACCGGGGTTACTTCATCCTCAGCTGCAGAAAAATAGATATCACCTTGATGCTTTGCCACTGGCTTATTACCTATTATTTGATAGCTTATGTGGTTATCATCGGCACTTATAATTTGCTCTTTAAACACAAGACCAGACATCTGTATTTGCCTTATAGCGCCCTTCCCCCCAGTCACTTCCCCACTATTTTGCGACTTAATAAGTAAAAATTTAGCATTAAAAAAACGATGTAACTGCGCGTGATCAAGTAAGGTACTTTTTACCATCTCTGGTGTGGCTGCAATTTTTTGTCTTATATTTATAAATATCATTTTTACACAGTGACTATTTAGGAATTGCTCTAGCATATAAAAATATTACATGGCAAACTTGCTAATACGCGACTATTTTTTAGCTTTAGGCGACAAATGAACACTCTTGCCGATCATTATTTTTCAAGTGTTCTTGATTATTTACAGAATCAAGGGCTGGATAGCCAGACCGTTTTAGATGCCATAAACTTTAACGAATACAGCAATAAAAATGCTCATCAACTCGCTTCACGCATAACTTTAGTCAGTTACAACACGCTACTTGATTACGCACAACAAACGCTTAATGAACCTTTATTTGGCTTTAAACTCGGACAGCATATTCGAACTGCTGATTTTGGTATTTTAGGCTATTTAATAGAATCGAGTGATAACTTAGCAAGCGCAATTCAAGCTCTTTTAAACTACGACAGTTTAGTGGCTGATATAGGCAAAGCACAATTTAAACAACAAGATGGTACGGCTGTGATCCGCTGGTTACCTCATTCTAACTGCAACACTCATGTCGTTTTACGAAATATGACAGCATGGGTAAGTGTTATACGTCAATTAATAAACTCAGGATTATCGCCAAGCTCCGTAAGCTTTACCTTCAACTGGCCGCAAGAACAAAAAGCAACATTAATAAAATGGTTTGGCTGTACAATACAAACAGGTACTAAATACAACCAGATCACCTTTCCGAGTAGTTATTTAGCACTGCCATTTAAAACCGATAACGCATCTATCAATTTTGCACTTAAACAGGTTTCAGAACAGCAACTTTCGAGCTTTAAAAGCCAGCAACATTTAAGCGAAAAAATTATCCATTTACTTATGGCCAAAATCGATTTACAAGAGTGCACATTAATACGTACTGCAAATGCACTTAATATTACGCCCAGAACATTGCAGCGAAAGTTAAAGCAAGAGCACACCTCGTTTTTAATCTTACTTGAGCAAGAACGAAAAAGACGTGTAACACTGTGGATAGGTAAATTATCGTTAACAGATCTAGCTCTCACATTAGGTTTTAAAGATCAGAGTTCGTTTAACCGCGCATTTAAACGCTGGTTTAATTGCAGCCCCAAAAGCTATTTTAAAAACAGTAGCGAAAGCCCTCAATAAACAAAAAATAAGGCTTATTTACTCACGTTATTACGCCCTTTTTTCTTGGCGCGGTATAAAGCTAAATCGGCATTTTTTAACGCTTGATCAAAACTTTGTTTTGGCTCTCTTTGCGCTACACCAATCGAAACCGTTACATGTACGGTTTTATAATCATTCGATTTTTTTGCTTTTCTAGAGTTTTTATCTGTTCTTTTTGGGTTTCGAATCACCATGCCATATGTTGCAATACTTTCGCGCAGTACCTCTAATTCAGGGATTGAGTGTTCGGCCGTTTTTCTTGGAAATACCACGGTAAACTCTTCGCCGCCATAACGATAAACTTTTCCGCCTCCCTTTACGCCCGTCATCTTAGCTGCAACAAGTTTCAACACTTGATCGCCAATGTCATGTCCATACGTGTCATTGAATTTTTTAAAGTGATCAATATCTAGCATTGCAACGGTGTAATTTCGACCTAACGATAAAGCAAGTTGATTTAAAGCACGACGTGTAGGCAAGCTGGTTAAATCATCTCTATACGCTAAGTAATAAGAATCAGTACTCACCGCAAGTAAATAAAGCGAAGACAGTGCCACAATGACTAGCGACCAAGGTAATGTTATTAAATCCAATTGATTTAAACACCAAATAGTAAATGTCACTAGTAACGCTGTTAACGTTAAATTATTTACACTTAGGCTTCGCCAAAACAGTAAAGCCCCGATTATGGTTAATGGGAATGCGACAGGAATATAGGGGATAATTTGATTCCATAGTGCTGTTTTAGGAAAAAAGCTTTCTACATTTTCACTAAGCTTTAACCATCCAAATGTTATAAGTGCGCATCCAATAACAAGTAGAATACGCGTTATGCTATGTACTGAAAAAATAGCTCTATCTTTCATTAGCGCCAATAATAGTAATAAACTAGTGCCGCATAAAAGCAGCCATTGGGGATTAGTTGATACCCACTTTGACCAAGCTAATGGATAATTTTCTGTTAGTAAAAATAACCCCCAGAACAAACATAATAATGCAACCCTGCTGCGGTTAAATTGAGTAGCAAAAATAGCCGTAATAATTAGTAGCGGGTACACAAGATAATTTACTATTGTTAGCTTATCTTGCCACTGAGCTTGAAAATAAATTAGTACAGAAAACAATCCCATCACGGCCATAGAACTAACAAAAGTAGATTTAATCCCTTTTAATTTCAACAACTGATACCCCAATAACATCTACTAAACATAAAAACATTATTGTATTGATATGAATATTTTTATCTACTTTTATATCAAACATACAACAAAATTAAATGCTTTAGGATTACTAAAAATATAGAAATGGTATGAATGATTAAATGAATAGTAATTATTTCTCTATATTTAACCGTAACAAACCTTACTTATACTAAAGTTAACATTTAACAATGCTCTTTTTACTATGCGCACGATTAAAGTTAAAACAGGGGTCGTACTAAACTACCAAGATGAAGGTGATAAATCGGCACCTTCAATTATTTTAATCATGGGGTTAGGGGCACAAATGATTACTTGGCCCGACGCTCTGTACTATGGTTTAGTCAACAATGGGTTTAGAGTTATTAGGTTTGATAATCGCGATACCGGTTTATCGACTCATTTAGATCAGCACCCAGCCCCTAGCCTGTTTAAAACATGGTTAAGCAAACATTTACCAATACGCTCAAACGTACCTTATTTACTTGATGATATGGCTGAAGATGTACTGGCATTAATGGCTGAACTAAAAATCAAAAAAGCACACTTAGTCGGGGCATCAATGGGCGGCATGATCGCTCAACTTATGGCGGTAAAAAATAAAAAAAGAGTACTTAGTTTAACCTTAATTATGTCGTGCAGCTCAAGTCCAAGACCTACAGCGAAAAATTTAAATGTATTTTTAAAGCTTTCTAAATTTAAAACCAAAGTCCCCTGTCGTGATGCTGCTATTAACTACAATATAAAACTGAATCAACTTATTGGTAGTCCAGCCTACCCTCAAAGTGAAAAACTACTACGAGAGCATGCAATTAAAACAGTTGATCGTTCTTATAATCAAAGTGGCTATAAACGCCAACTTATAGCTATCACTGCAAGTAAAAACCGAGATCATTTAATAAGAAAAGTAAAAGCGCCTACGCTAATTATTCACGGTAGCGCCGATATCGTTTTCCCCGCAGCAGAAGCAAGGAAAATGGCTAAGCTCATTAAAAAATCAAAACTAAAAATTGTCCGTGGTATGGGCCATAATTTTGTACCAGAACTCATGCCAAAAATGACAAAATGGATCACTAAGCATATAAAAAAATCTCAACGAAAGCGCTTAGAAAAAATACGTAATAAGAAAATCAAAATGGCGTTACAAGAGTGAAATTTAGCTAAGTAACTAAGCAGTAAGCGATGTGCCCTAAGTAACTTGAGCTTTGGATAATAAATCTATCTCGAAGCGCTATTTTCAACGCTAACTGCGTTAAATTTACTTGTAATAGGCACGCTATTGACGCGTAAATTTGTTGCTCAGAGTTCAGGTTAAGTAATTTTCGAGTGATGTAAACAGTGGCGTTGGTAAATTATTAATATCGCACCAACGCCATTGCAAACATTTACTAGGCTCTTTAAGCAAAGCCTCACCGCCTTCATAGTCAGCTTTTACATAGAGCGTAATATAATGTTTATTCTCAGTGCTAAAAATATCGTTAGTGAAATCAAGCTTGGTAATTTTACTTACATTCAAGCCTGTTTCTTCAAGCACTTCACGTATTGCGCATTGCTCAACGCTTTCGCCAAACTCTAAATGCCCGCCTGGGGTCGCCCATGTATTTGCACCATGCGCGCCAATACGCTCACCTAATAAAATTGTGTTTTGGCGCTTTATTATAACCGCCACACCTACTCTTACTACGTTACTCATATCGTGTTTTCTCTTATTTTTACTGCCCGCCATGCTGAACCACACGCTTTGTATTGTCAATTTGGTATTTTTAAAACCAGTGTATTGATTAACTTTTAGCCGACCAAGGTCGAATAGCTTGCTTGCTAAAAAAAGCCTACCTTTTATAAGGTCTCTCACACATTTAGTTTAGGAGCCTACTATGTCAGGCGAATATCAACAGCAATATAATGCATTTAAACAAAATCCGGCGCAATTTTGGCTTGAACAAAGTAAAAAAATACCTTGGTATAAAATACCAAAAAAAGCGTACACACAAGATGAAGATGGACTTTATCATTGGTTTAGTGACGGCCAACTAAATACCTGCTTTTTAGCTCTTGATCAACATGTTGTCGCAGGATTTGGCGATCAAACCGCACTGATTTACGACTCCCCTGTAACCCATACCAAGCAAACTTTTAGCTACTCACAATTACAACAAGAAGTGGCTAAATTTGCAGGCGTAATGCAATCACTAGGCGTTACAAAAGGCGATCGAGTCGTTATTTATATGCCTATGATCCCACAAGCCGTTATTGGCATGTTGGCGTGCGCGCGCTTAGGGGCCATCCACTCTGTCGTATTTGGCGGGTTTGCTGCGCACGAATTGGCTGTACGCATTGATGATGCAAAACCCAAGCTTATACTGAGCGCCTCTTGTGGTGTTGAAGTGTGCAGCATTATTGAATACAAGCCACTAATAGATAACGCAATAGAACTCGCCACACACAAAGTAGAACACTGCATTATTTATCAGCGTAAACAAGCAATAGCAACACTCATAAATGATCGCGATATTGATTGGAACACCGCAATGCAAACGGCTGTTGCCACCGATCCCGTACCGGTAAATGGCAATGATCCACTTTACATTTTATACACATCAGGTACGACGGGCACACCAAAAGGCGTTGTACGAGAAAATGGCGGCCATGCCGTTGCAATGAACTACAGTATGAAAACCGTATACGATATGGAGCCTGGCGACGTATTTTGGGCAGCATCTGATATTGGCTGGGTCGTTGGGCATTCTTATATTGTATACGCCCCATTAATGTACCGCTGCGCGACTGTATTGTATGAAGGAAAGCCTGTACGTACACCTGATGCCAGCGCTTTTTGGCGCGTGGTTGAAGAGTATAAAGTCAGTGCATTATTTAGCGCGCCCACCGCATTTAGAGCAATCAAAAAAGAAGATCCCAATGCTGATGGTTTTAAACAATATAATACTTCTAGCTTAAAGCGTTTGTTTTTAGCTGGCGAGCGACTCGATCCGCCTACCTACGAATGGCTTAAAGAAAAAACCAAACTGCCGGTGCTCGATCATTGGTGGCAAACAGAAACCGGTTGGGCTATAGCTTGTAACCCAGTTGGTATTGAATACCTAACAACTAAATCGGGCAGCTCAACCGTTCCTACGCCTGGATTTGATGTTCGTATATTAGATATGGATGGCAACGAATGTGCTGCCAACGAACAAGGCGCTGTAGTAATTAAACTACCGCTTCCACCTGGTTGCCTTCCAACAATTTGGCAAGATACACCCCGCTTTAAAGCAAGCTACCTAAGTGAATACGAGGGTTATTACTTATCTGGTGATGGCGGTTATATTGATGAAGACGACTACTTATTTATTATGGGCCGCACCGATGACGTCATAAATGTAGCAGGGCATAGACTCTCAACTGGCGAAATGGAAGAAATAGTCGCCGCACACCCCGCCGTTGCAGAATGTGCTGTTTTTGGTATAAACGATCCTCTAAAAGGCCAACTGCCTATGGGTATGATTGTACTTAAAAATGATTTTGTAGGTTCAACCAAAGAAGTAGAACAAGCGCTTGTGGCTGCCGTTCGCAATCAAATAGGCGCTATTGCATGCTTAAAAAATATCGTTAGTGTCGATAGGTTGCCAAAAACTCGTTCAGGTAAAATTTTACGTAAAAACCTACGTCAACTAGTCGATGGCGAAGAATTACAAATACCTTCAACCATAGACGATGCCAGTATATTTGAAGAAATAAACCAACAACTTACACAACGATAACCTCCAACCAATAAAAGCCATTTTTAAAAATGGCTTTTATTCTAAATTAATCAGTTTTCTGGTACACCCCCCTCTTGAACCATTATTGTTGTTTGAAGCATAACTTGGCAAAGCCACATTCGATTTCACTGAGCTACAACGACACAAGTCAAGTGTAACTTGGCATAATATTGAAGCTTATAATGGTATAAAATTATTAAATACAGACTTTAAAAAGCCAATTTCATGAAAATACAGCCATAAGCGAACATTCAAAAAGAAAGTGGCAAAAAGGCAAGACGCGACCCTATTTTTGTTGCACAAGTGGATACGAATCCTATTTAGGTGCTGGAAAACACATACGCCCTACGATGAATCAACTTACTTAACTGCATTGAAAAGTAAGGGTTCACCGCTGTTAAAATTTGCGGTGGAAAGTGAACTTTAGCGCTTGCTGTCCACCTCAGGGCGTGTTGTTATAAGCGAAACCACTTTATTCGCATATTTTTTCAACCGCTTCATATGCAACAACAAAGTCTGATGAAATGACTACCTTCTTAAGCAAATTTTCCTTGCTTATATAAGACCATAATATGTGATCACCATCTTCAAAATTTTGAGTAAGACTATCATTATTTCCTCTTAAATCCTCACAGGAAGGAATGTTAGAGTACTTATTGAGTAAGGTTATTTCCCTTTTGATTATATCTTCATTGCGATCGTTAGATATGCTAGTTGCATATAAATACCCAACAGTTCCGCCAAAGAGGGCTCCTAGAGTTAGATAAATTAGTACTTTCATAGGTTATAACTCCTAAGCCATATCAACAAATACCGGAGTATTCATAGGTGACCAACTAAATAATTTTTTGGCATCATCTTAAGCCCTAAACTTGACTAAGCCCAAAACTTGACAGCCACTCTAATTTAACAAATAAAACTGTGCCATAATGCAAAATTTAGATTGGGTGTCTTATTTATTTTTTGATGAATACAGGTCGGGTAAGTTTTTCACGCTTGCACCACCAGCATTTAAAGAACTGGTATTGCAAGCAAATGAAGAAGGCTTACCGCTTGATGAAAACAAAGGGATTGTTACTAAGTATGCTGAACAATACGGCATATAATAAAAGCCGCGATTACGCGGCTTTATCTATATCATTCACTTTTTATTAGAAAACTTTGGTTTCTTTATTTTTGATATGAGAAGCGCGACTATAATTACTAGCATAACCAAAAAGGTATATTTACCTAAGTTTTGAAATATCACTAATGACAATACAGCTATCGCTATGCACGCGATTAAAAACATAAGATTCTTAAGCATATTAAACATACCCAAAGTTTGAGGGTGAGATCTTTGCTCGCGCACCAAAGACTCCTCTTGAAAGATTTTTACTATCCAGTATTTGAGGGTTTTTAGCATAAAAAATAGGTGCGCCCTCAAAATCTAAATTATTTTGGCGCATAAAAACAAATAAGTCAGATATACGCGAACCACAGCCGAGCGAGCGCCCGCTGGCAACTGCTATGCTCCCTATGATTGCACCCGTATAAAATGAAGCGCTTAAAGTGGCGGCTACCGCTAGCTTTTCTAAAGCTACTGTCGCGCCAATCATTTCTGCAACTGTAGCACCGCTCCCTAAAGACGCTAGCGTTCCAGTCATTGTTGCAGCGGTAGCTACCGCTGTTTGATAAGTATCAAATAGAGTGGAGGGCACAGGGAGACCTAGTTGTTTCATATTTTCATTGAAGTATTTATTAAAATCACCGGAGCTATAACATTGATTCATAATTTTTCCTTATTGTTGTTAATCCATTGAGTAATAAAAATACGCCCGTTGTGCATTTAATGCAAATAAATAGATGATTATACCCTTGCACAATTCCAATATGACCCTAGCTCACTGCCTGAATTGCCTTATTATTGCGCGGTGATAGTGTAATCTATATTGCATTACCAGATACTCAGGTTATGCAATTACAAAAATGTTAAAGCGGATATTCACCGAAAACGACATTGATTCGCTCTTAAATAGAGCCTGCGTGGGCAAATATGAGCTTAAAGATAGATACCTAGTAAGTCAGCTCGCATACGTGCCCTTGTCACTCACTGAACACAATCTGCTGCGCTTACACCAGTTAATTAGTGATAAGGGCGAGGTCTACAGGAAGTGGGCGTCAAACCTAAACTTGACACCTACTATAATTTAACAAATAAAACTGTGCTATTAAATTTACTTTTTCAGCTAAAAATTTATCTTTTACTATTGGGTTACTTTTATTTCACCCATTAAATAAGCCATTATCACTCTTAAACCTAAATTACACGCATGAAAATGACTGCATGATGCAGTTTTAACTTTTTACTGAAGCGTTTAAACTTTATGCGAGTAGCTTTTCACAGTTACTAATATTCGATCGCCGTTTTCTGTTTAGATTTTCACAGTAACATGATTGTGAGATCGGCCTCACTACTGAAC
>NZ_PNDU01000200.1:0-6985 GCF_005886635.1 Pseudoalteromonas sp. S558
AAATAAAATAGCAAAATAACAAGGCTAAAATTATAATACATAGTTGTTCTATATAAATAATTTTTAACGTAGTTAGTGAGTTATTGAATACGCTAGAATGATCATGTTTTTAATAAAATTGGTATTATTATCCAAAGTGCTGGTTACTTAGCGCTACCCTAACTTCATTTTTAAATCGTTTGATTAAAGATTTAATAATACAAAGCTAAATGCCATAGAAGCTACTTTCATTAGAGTGCTTGATAAGTTGTGTCGTACAATGAAGAGGATTAAAGCGGGGTATATAATTAACAGGCTTTGAACTAATGCGTTGCGCATACACAAAGCCTATCAACTAAAAACTAACTAGCTAAACGAGTTACTCGCCAGACTCTTCTGGGCGATGTTGTTTTTGCACGCCTGTTAAAAATAAACGTAATATTTGGTCATTACAAACACGGTAATGTTTATTGTCTACTTTACGAGAAAACGCACTTAGTTCATGCTTGCTTAGATCAAAATCAACAAGTGCAAGCGTTGCTATCACATCTTCTGCTTTCATATTTAAAGCAATACGTAGCTTCATAAAGATAATATTGTTGTTTAGCTTTTTCTCGGGCTCTGGTTGCTCACCTTCGCGTTTGCCACGTTGGGTATTAATAAACCCATTTAAAAAGCTAGCAAACTCAGTATCACTTATTGGGGTAAAAGCCTCTTCACCTTCTTTAGTTAACCATGCAATTACTTGCTCTTTGGTGACCGTATGCTCTGCTGATGCAAAAACATTGACCATAGCAGTATCAGTTAAGTTAAAAGTGTAGCGAATGCGGCGTAAAATATCGTTATTAGTCAAAGTAAATCCCAAAGTGAGGTATAGCAACCAAGCAGTTATTGCTTAATTTTAAATAAGCGCCTAGTTTAACAGGTTTACTATTACCACCCTATTAATTTTTATTTAAGCTGTTAGCTTAGTTACCAAGCACTTTGGCAGGATCGACGCGCGTTGCTTGCCATGCAGGATAAATAGTGGCAAGTATCGCCAGCACAAACGTAACAATCACTGTAATACCAATGTCTTCAAGTACTAATTTACTCGGTAAAAACTCTATAAAATAAACGCCTTCAAGGGGGTTTTCACCAAATAATTGGCTTATCCAAGTAAATAGCTCACTTATATTAAGCGCTAATACCACACCAATTAGTGTTCCTAGTGCCACGCCTACAAATGCTTGCATTAAGCCCTGCAATACAAAGGTGGCTAAAATAGTACTGTCTTTAGCACCCATGGTTTTTAAAATTGCAATATTGCCTTGTTTTTCACGCACTTCCATCACCAAAGAGGACACAATATTAAAACTTGCCACAGCAATAATTAAAAATACCACAATATAAACAATAGTACGCACCATTTGAATATCTTGATACAGGCTGCCTTGCGTTCTAAACCAACTAGAAATATACACGTAGTCGTCAATCGTTTGACCCACTTTTAACGCTATTTGATGCGCCGAAAACACATCATCAACACTTAATCGCAGCCCCGTAACTTGGCTTGCGTCGTAGCCTAATGCCTGCTGCGCTTTGCTGAGATGTATAAACGCAGCTGTACTATCAATCGGGCCACCCATTTCTATAACACCCACAAGATTAAGTGTTACGCGTTTAGGTGCTAATAATGACTGGCCCTTTTGGCTTATTTGCGGAATAAGCAACGTAATGTTATCGCCGACTTTAGCATTTAACTGTTTTACTATTTGCTTACCTAAAATAACGTCATCAAGGCCTAACTGGCTTACTAGTTTGCCATCTGTAAATTGGTTTACTGCCGATACATTACTCTCTAGCGATGGCTCAACACCGCGAATTTCCACTGCTTTTAGTTGGCTTTTATATTGCGCCATACCGTTTACAGCAATAAATGGGGCAGCCCCTGTTACGTGGGGTTGTGATTGTAAGCTATCCACCTTTTGCGACCAATTTGCAATAGGCCTACTTGGCGCTACATATTCAACTTGTGGCACAACACTCAATAACCTGTGCACTAATTGCTGTTCAAAACCATTTATTACCGACAACGCCACAATTAAAACCGCAACCCCCAATAAAATACCAATAGTCGACGCTTTAGCGATAAAACTAACAAAGCCGTTTTTTTCGTCCTTGTGACCCGAATAAGCCCTAAAACGTTTACTTAAAAATGCACTAAGCAACATGCTGCGACTCTTTAATAGCTAGTTTTCCATCGTCTAAATAAGCAATTTTACCTAGCTTATCGGCAAGTTCTAAATCATGTGTGACCACTACAAAACTGGTGTTTAAACTTTTGTTGAGTTCATTAATTAAATCGTAAATTTTAATCGCATTTTGTTTATCTAAATTACCGGTTGGCTCATCGGCAAGCACAAGCGCAGGTTTTGTAACCAGTGCACGTGCAATTGCTACTCGTTGGCGCTCCCCGCCTGAAAGCGCAGACGGTTTATGTGAGCTGCGATGTGCAAGGCCTACTTTCTCTAGCATTTCCAGCGCTTGAGCTTTAGCCTCTTTTGCACTTAGCCCTTTAATTAATAGTGGCATTGCTACATTTTCAACCGCGCTAAATTCCATTAATAAATGATGAAATTGATAGATAAAACCCAAGTTTTTATTTCTAAATGCGGCCTGCTCAGTGCGCGAAAGCTTTGCAACTTCTTGATTTTTAATTTTAGCGACACCTGAACTTGCAGTATCTAAAGTGCCGAGTATATGTAAAAGCGTACTTTTACCTGAGCCAGAGCTCCCCACAATGGCGAGCATTTCACCTTGCTGGAGCGCTAAGTCAACGCCTTTTAATACTTCAACTTGATTGTTGCCGTCTTGATAAACTTTACTTAAATTTTCACAACTAATGACTAAATCATTCATAACGTAATACCTCTGCTGGTTTTACTTTCGCGGCTTTGCGCGCAGGATATAAGGTAGCTAAAAAGCTCATAGCAATACTGGCAGACGCTATTATTACTAAACTCAAAATATCAAATTTTACCGGTAGCTCAATACCCGCAAGTAAGTTCAAGCCCACCAATGCAAGTAACTCATTTATATATAAACTCAATATAACACCTAAAAATGCGCCTATTACGGTACCAATTACGCCGTT
The DNA here is from genome assembly GCF_005886635.1 of Pseudoalteromonas sp. S558. Lineage (NCBI taxonomy): Bacteria > Pseudomonadati > Pseudomonadota > Gammaproteobacteria > Alteromonadales > Pseudoalteromonadaceae > Pseudoalteromonas > Pseudoalteromonas sp. S558. The sequence continues at coordinate 3,116 of NZ_PNDU01000200.1, forward strand.
ATATAAGCCTTGTACCATAAACACTTTTTGTACTTGTGAAGGCGTTAGCCCTAACGTTTGTAGTATGGCTACCTCACCTTGTTTTTCGCTTACCATCATGGTCAGTGCCGATACAATATTAAACACAGCGACCAATACAATGAGGGCAAGTAACATCGACATAATCCGTTTCTCCATAGCAACGGCTGCAAATAAAGTCCCCTGACTACTGCGCCAATCACTATAATTGTGACCTTTAAAAACACCTTGGCTTGATTCAATAAATTCATCTAGTGCAAACGGTTCGTGCAATGAAACACTTAAATTTGGGGCGGTGTTTTTATCCAGCTTTAGTATCCGTTGTAGCGAAGGCCCACTGGTAAACGCAAGCGCCATGTCTATTTCAGAGCCAGTTTCGTATATCGCAGCCACTTTAAATAAACGTTGGCTTGGCATTCTCCCAAGGGGTGTATAGGTTGAGGCATTTGGCATAATGACGCGAAGTTTATCACCTACACCAACGCCTAACTTGCGGCTTAGATAACGACTTATAGCAATACTGTAGTTTTTGGTTAATACGGTTTTCCAATCACCTTGCACTATTTTATCGGCAATTTTATACAAAGAGCCGTTATCGTCGTAAAGGCCTTGCAATAAAACGCCGTGTAAGTCTTTATTGGTTTGTAAAATAGCTTCGCCGTGGCGGTATAGGCTTACATGATCAACATAAGGTGATTGCTCTAGGTCTGCTTTGAGGGTATCCATTTGCGAGTTTGTGTGCTTATCTGATTGCACCTCAACGTGTGGTATAAGGCCAAGCATATTAGTTTTTAAGCTATTTTCAAACCCATTCATTACGCTACTGACGGTAAATAAGGCGATTAAACCAATCGCAATACCGGCAATAGAAAAAAACGAAATAAACGATATAAACGCATTTCCTTTTGAGGAGCGACTATATCTAAGCCCTATAAATAAGCTAACCGGTTGAAACATATTATTTTAAACACTTATCCTAAAAGTATTAAATAATAGTAGCACGAAAAAAGCCCTTTTGGGTATGCCGTAAAATGTAAGAAATAATTTAAAAATCTGATACTTGGCTAAATTTAAAGCACTGCAAATTTGAATTTATCTGTAAAGGTTAATTAGGCTTAAATCGATTACTTTAGAGGAGACAAAAGCTTTCTGGGAATGTACAAAACTCCATTTCATCTTTATTTTTCGAAGATTGATCGCAAAAAACAAAAGTTATACTATAACATCATTGATCCAATGACGCTGGATTGTTATAGTATATCACAACATAATAACCGCGAACTTTTATATTCATGACTAAGCTAACACTAATCTCATCAGCTCTTCTTTCTGTTTTATGTTCTCATTCGGCGCTGGCCGCGACTGTAAATGGCAAAGTAATCGATGATAAAAATCAACCAATTAAAAATGCGACTATTCATATACATGGTAAAACGCAAAGCGTAAAAAGTAATGAACTTGGTGAATTTACTATTGAAGTCGATACAGCAAGCCAATTACACATTAGTAAAAACAATTATATTGACTCTCGTATTGCTGTAACTGATTCATCAAATAACCTAAGCGTATCACTAAAACCAACATCCGTAGAAACAGTGGTGGTGTATGCTTCTGCGCTTCATAAGAATAGTTTAGAGATGATTTCTCCAGTCAGTGTTTTATCTGGTGATGAATTAAGAAATAAATCTAAACCCACTCTTGGTGAAACGCTAAAAGGCTTACCTGGCGTTAATGCGAGCTATTTTGGTCCAGTTTCTTCAAGCCCTATTATTCGAGGTTTAGATGGCCCTCGCGTTAAAATTACTCAAAACGGCTTAGATAGCAGTGATGCATCGCGAATTGGCCCTGATCACGCGACATCAAGCGATAGCTTAGCAGCAGAGCAAATTGAAGTGCTACGTGGCCCAAGCACACTACTTTATGGCTCTGGTGCAATTGGTGGTGTTGTCAATGTAGTTGACAACCGTATTCCTACCAGCAGCATGGATACCTTAACAGGGGCTGCTGAGTACAGCCACGACACAGCCTCAAATTCAAATACGGTAGCTGCAAAACTTGAAACCGGTAATGAAGGCTTTAACTTTCATTTTGATGGCACTAAACGTAGCGGCGATGATTATCAAACGCCTACATTTACCATCGCTGATGATGATGGCGATGTTGAAATTGAAAGCTCAGTAGAAAATACTTTTATTGATAGCGAAACACTCAACTTTGGTACCAGCTATGTTGGAGAGCATTTAACGATTGGTTTATCTTACGGTAGTATTAATACTGATTACGGAATTCCTGGACATGAACACCATCACGAGCATGATCACGAAGGTGAAACAGAAGAAGAGCACGCAGAGCATGACGATGAAGCTGCTGAAGCACCAGTTTATGCACATTTAGAGCAAGATCGCTGGCAAGGCCTTGTAAGCTACGCGCTACATAATAATTGGATCGAAACAATTAACCTGCGTGTAGGTTACACTGATTACTCCCATCAAGAGATTGAAGACGGTGCAGTTGGCACAACATTTACCAATCAAACAACAGAAGCGCGTCTAAATGTAGAACATAAATTTGCTGATTGGCACGGTATGATTGGCTATCACTATAGTGATTCAGACTATAATGCAATTGGTGAAGAAGCCTTTACACCCGCGAGCGTAACCACAACAAACGCGTTATATTTACTAGAAGAACGTGAATTTGGTGATGTAACAGTTGAGCTTGGCGCACGAGTTGAAGATTATAAAATAGAAAGCCAAATTTCAGAGGCCGAACACGGTCATGATCACGACGAAATTGAAGATGACCACGATGATGAAGAAACAATCGGTTACAGCAAAAGTTTTACTAATTTAAGTGTCTCTGCTGGTGCTATTTGGCAGTACAAACCTGGCCATAGTATTGCAACAAGTATTTCTCATTCAGAGCGTGCGCCACTCTCTGCAGAGCTATTGTCAAACGGCTTGCACATTGCAACCGGCACTTACGAGCTAGGCCTTGGTTATAACATTGAAGGTAATGAAGCGCATTTTGAACCTGAAAATATTAAGCAAGAAACATCTACAAATCTAGATTTAAGCCTTAGACGTTTTAGTGGAGACTTTGGTTATACCGTTAATTTTTTCTATAACGATATCAAAAACTTTTATTTTCAAGAGAATACCGGTTTAGTTTACGATGAAGAAGACGGTTTAGAATCAGCTATTGGTGCACATGACGATGCTGTTGCGGTTTATCAGTTTACTAGTAAAGACGCTGAGCTTTATGGAATTGAGTTTGACGCACATTACCAAATAACACCAAGCGCTATGGCTAAAGTATTTGGTGACTCAACGCGTGCAAAACTAAGAGACGATGCGGGTAATTTACCCCGTATACCTGCCAATAAATTAGGCTCTGAGTTACAGTATGATTTAGGTGACTTACAACTAACACTAACGGGTACTCATTACTTTGATCAAAACGACGTAACAGCGTTTGAAACACAAACAGATGGCTACACGCTCTTTGATGCTCAAGCAAATTATCAATTAGGTTTAGGCGCTGTAGATGCACAACTTTACATCAATGTGGATAATATTACCGACGAGCTAGGCTTTGTTCACAGTTCATTTATCAAAGATAAAGCCCCACTACCTGGTAGAAACTTCCGTTTTGGTATTCGTGGTTATTTTTAATAACTAACCTGAGCTCTGGTTAAGAGATTTACTAACGTATTGAATCATGGTGATATTTAAATTTATTTTCTCTAGCCAGAGATTTTCAGTGAAAACAAGGCGAATTTACGCGTCAATAGCGGGCCTATTGCAAGTAAATTCAACGCAGTTAGTGAGTTATTTAATACGCTAAAATGAT
>NZ_PNDU01000201.1:0-9251 GCF_005886635.1 Pseudoalteromonas sp. S558
AAACAAGGCGAATTTGCGCGTCAATAGCGGGCCTATTGCAAGTAAATTCAACGCAGTTAGCGCTGAAAATAGCTGCTTGAGATAGATTTATTATCCAGAGTTCAGGTTACTTATTTCTGCTGGCTTAGATGGCGAATTACGCGAATATAAAAATGGCAGGTGGGCAATTAGAGACAAAAAAAGACGCCTAAGCGTCTTTTTTAAATTAGCGTTTAAAGGCTAATTAAGCGAAGTTAGCGTTCGCGAATTCCCAGTTAACAAGTGACCAAAAACCTTTAAGGTAATCTGGACGCACGTTACGGTAATCAATGTAGTAAGCGTGTTCCCATAAATCCACAGTAAGGATTGGAGTAACGCCATCATCTGTTAATGGTGTAGCAGCGTTAGATGTATTAACGATGTCTAGTGAACCATCAGCAAGCTTAACTAACCACGTCCAGCTTGAACCAAAGTTATTTACTGCTTTGTCGTTTAATGCAGTTTTAAACGCATCAAAAGAACCCCATTTAGCGTTAATTGCATCAGCAACTGCGCCAGTAGGCTCGCCGCCGCCGTTTGGAGATAAGCTGTTCCAGTAAAAGGTATGGTTCCAGATTTGTGCTGCGTTGTTAAATACGCCGCCTTCTGATGAACATACGATCTCTTCTAGAGATTTGTTTTCAAACTCAGTACCAGGGATCAAACCGTTAAGCTTAACCACGTATGTGTTGTGGTGTTTGCCATGGTGAAACTCTAGTGTTTCTTTTGAAATATGTGGCTCAAGTGCGTCGATTGCATATGGTAGTGACGGTAGTTCAAATGCCATTTTTTTATCTCCGTTTTCTTTGGTTGATAGTCCATTTGGTAATACGTAATGCCTGTTGAAACAGAGCACTAATCTATACCAAGCGGTAATATAGTGTTACTATAATTGTTGAGTATTTTACTCAAGTTTAAGCAAACAGCAATGCTATTGCGAAAGACTATTTCAATTGCGGCTTTATTTGCCCATTTAAGTTATATATTTATGGTCACGATGTGTTATTTTCAAGACCTAAGTGTATTTAGCTATCGTTACTTTGAGGTTGTAGATGGAAACCATTGATAAAATTAAACAGCAAATTTCAGAAAACCCAATAATCCTTTTTATGAAAGGGTCACCTAAATTACCAAATTGTGGTTTTTCTTCACAAGCATCACAAGCGTTAATGTCATGTGGTGAACCATTTGCATACGTTGATATTTTACTTAATCCAGACATTCGTGCTGAGCTTCCAGCATATGCAAATTGGCCAACATTCCCACAGCTTTGGGTAGATGGCGAATTAGTTGGTGGTTGTGACATTATTATCGAAATGTTTCAACGCGGTGAATTACAGCCGTTAATTACAGAAACTGCTGCTAAATATAAAGAAGCTGACGCAGAGTAATCTATTACAGGTTATTAAGCTTCTTTAAGCACAAAGCCACTTTTTAAGTGGCTTTGTTGTTTTGCAAGCCATAAAAATTACGAGTAAGGGAGGCTTATTTGCACGTTCAAGCCCCCCTTTATTTTATTATGCAAACTGATATGTCCTTGATGCGCTTCTGCAATTTCTCTGCACAGGGCAAGCCCCAAACCGCTCCCCGTACTTTTTGTTGAATAAAAAGGCACTAAAGCATTCGCCATTACTTGCTCGCTCATTCCTTTACCGCAGTCACTGACATTAATAACACACGCTTGTGTAACGCATTCAACCTGAATATGTATTTCGGTGATGTTAGAGCCTGACTCATGCGCATTTTTTAATAAATTAATGAGCAGCTGCTCAAGCTGTGCTTGATCTGCTTGTAACTCATGGTGTGAATTTTTTATTTCGTAGCTAAATTGCCAGTGATTTTTTAAATCATTGAGCGTGGTTTGCCAGTTAATCTGTGTTTTTTGTGGTTGTGGTAACTTAGCAAATTTGCCGTAGCCTTGTACAAACTCAGTTAAATGGCTGATGCGTTCGTCAATCGTTGCAAATACACGAGCAAGACGAGGCTCGTCTACTTTATTTGCTAGCAATTGCGCGCTGTGCAGCATGGATGACATAGGACCGAGAGAATTATTTAGTTCGTGACTTATTATTCGTATTACTTTTTTCCAAACGGCTACTTCTTGGCGGCTGAGTTCACGGGTTAGCTGTTTAAATATATATAAATGATGCTTTTGGTTATTGAGTAAAAATTCTCCGGTGGCTAAATGCCAAGTTTCTGAGTCTTGATTCTCTATTTCTATATTAAAAAGACCATCAACACCGTGTTCGATGGCTGTTGTTAATTGCAGGGGCGAATTTTCGAGTAACTTACTTAGCTGCATACCTTCAAGACGAGTTGCGCTATTAAATAAACTACGGCTAATTAAATTGCTAAATACCACAATGTTATTGTCGTTAACCAGTAGCAGCGCTTGCGGCGAGCTTTGCAATACTTTGTCGAGCATTAATTCGCGTTGATAAATCCATTGTTTTTCTTGGCGAAGCTGTTTAGCCGTTTGATTATAAAGTTGGCATAATTTTCCTAGTTCATCGTTATTTTTATACGCGAGTAAACTAGAGAGTTCGCCGTCTTTAAAATTAAGTAGTCCGGTTTCGAGCGATTGCATACCCAGCTTTATTGATTTAGTTAATACCTTAGAAAGTAATATGCTTAAGAATAATGTTAGCAGTATTAGCAGTGCAGTGTGATACAGAGTAAAGTTACTCAATGCAGCAATAGCAGCAACAGGAAGGGTGCTACAAAGTGCACAGATTAGTATGATTTTTTTACTTAGGGACAAATTATTAATAACGTTTAGCATCAATAATCAATCCCCATTTTTTGTAACCGCCTGTAAAGTGCTTGCCGGCTTAAACCAAATTTACGAGCAACCTTTGCGATAACACCTTGATGAGCGCGTATTGCATCTTCTATTTCTTGTTTAGTCGGCTCTGCTTTTATATCTTTATGCGCATTAACCAATGGCTGAAGCGCAAAGTCATTGACCGTAAGTGTGCCGCTGGGTTTTAGGACTGCGACACGTTTACAGGCGTTTTCCAACTCGCGAACGTTACCAGGCCATTTGTAATGTTTAAGTGCCTGCTCTGTATCTATATTAAGCTCTCGGTGCGGTAAAAAGTAACTAATAAGCGCCAAAATATCATCTTGCCTTTCGCACAGGGCAGGCACGTTGAGCTCAATTACGTTAAGACGATAATATAAGTCCTCTCTAAATCGTCCTTGTTGAATTGCTTGTAGTAAGTTTTCGTTAGTTGCCGATATGACGCGTACATTTACTTTGCGTGTTTGTGTTGAGCCTAAACGCTCAAATTCGCCGGTTTGTAGTACGCGTAGTAATTTCATTTGCCCAGAAAGTGGTAAATTACCAATCTCATCTAAAAACAAAGTGCCACCGTCGGCGGCTTCAAAGCGGCCAATGCGTTGTTTGGTTATACCTGTATATGCACCTGCTTCAGCGCCAAAAAGCTCGGCCTCTATAAGTTCTTGTGGCAGAGCGCCGGCGTTCACCTTAATAAATGATTGCGATACAAGCAGGGAGTTTTTTTGAATGATATGTGCAATGCACTCTTTACCACTGCCATTAGGGCCTGTAATTAATGCTGATATATCAGATTTAGCCACTTGCAGCGCCATCGTGATCAAACGCTCCATGGCGGTGCTTTTAAATATTAACCCAGCAAGATCTGCGTTTTTAAATGTACCTTCACGTTCTTTTTGATGGCGGTTATGTGTTGCCACGATTTCTTTAGCATGGCCAAGTTCAATTAAGTTATTAATACAAATAAGTAATTTTGTATCGTCCCATGGCTTTGGTAGGTAGTCGGCAGCACCGGCTTTTACAAGCTCAATGGCGGTAGCAAGCTCAGTCCACGCTGTAATAAGGATAATAGGTAGGTGCGGGTTTATTTCTCGTAGTTCATAAAACAAGGTTTTACCTTCTTCGCCAGAGGTTGTGTCGCTGGTAAAGTTCATATCTTGAATGACAAGCGAAATTCGTTGATAACGCACTATTTGCAAAGCATCAAATGGATTTGTTGCCGTAACAACCGAAAAATCGTGGATTTCGAGTAACAATGAAAGTGCGTCGAGTACAGCTTGGTTATCGTCAACAATGAGTATTTTATGAGTCATAGGTTATTTTTATAATTTTTTAAATGGCTACACTATTTTATAAGCAGTGTAGCATAGTGATTTACATATTATTAAATAGTACGAGTTGCGATACTTGGCGAAATATTAGCAGCGCGTTTGGCCGGCGCTAATACAGCAAGTAAGCTCATTAAAAATACGGCAATGGCGGTAACGGCTATATAACTTGGCGGTAGTGCAGCTACAGAAAAATACTGCATTAACATTTTCCCAAGCAGTATTGCTGTTACTACACCTAAGGCTAAACCTAGGCTACAAATTAATGCATTTTCTACTAAAAAGTAGCTAACAATAGCTGACTTTCTTGCGCCAAGTGCTCTGCGTGTACCAATTTGTTTAGTGCGTTTACTAATATTAAATAAGGTTAAACCAAAAATACCAAGAGCGGTTATAAGTACTAAAATAGTGATTAATACTATAAGCATGCGCATCATGAGGCGGTCTTGAGCGGTGTACTCATTTTTTAGTTCATCAAGCCCTTTAATGTTATTAATAACGCGCTTACTGTAATTTTCAAGCATGGCATTTTCTATTTCTTTCATTACAGCTGCTCGCTGACTAGGCTCTGTACGAACGGCAACTTGTGTATAACTTTCTGCTTTAATATAAGGAATAAACGCAAAATTATCGGGTTTACTGTCTTTGAGCCAAGGGCCTTTCATTTTTCCGATCACGCCAATAATTTTAAGTGGTAGGTCGCCAAAATAAACGATTTTCCCTAAACCATCTCCTCCAGGGTAAAGCTCATCAAGTAGGGCTTTAGTAACGATAGTGACGTTGGTGCGCTTTTGTGTAATTTCGTTGGTAACCAGCACTTCATCTTCGGTAAAGTTTCGCCCAGCAACTAAGTTAACGCCATACGTATTAATAGCATGATCGTCTATAAAAATATAAGCGGCCCTGACACTTAGGCCTTTTTGTGGAGCAGGTTTTAAATTAAAGCTAGAGGCACTACCACTGCCTGATAGCGGGATACTACTGCTTAATGCGGCATCGACTACGCCAGGCATTGATCTGATCATGGTTTCATCAAGCTCAAATTGTTGACTCAAGTTAATATCTGTACCAAAAGTCATTACATTAAACTTAAATATATCTTGTTCAGGATAACCCGTTTCTTGGTTTAAATAACTAATTCTGTCTTGAATAATAAAGGCTGCATTACTGACGATAGCGGTGGTAATTGCAATTTGAATTAACAGTAGTACGGCGCCTACTTTTGAGCGACATAAGGCATTAAATATAGGTTTTATTTCTAACATTGTGACATTCCTTATTGGCTCTTCAGATAAATGGCAGGATTGGTTTTGCACACCAGCCAAGCAGGGTACAAACCAGCTAGAATACAAGTGGTAATAGCAATCAATGGCGCACTCAATAACATGGTTAAATCCATTGTGGCCAAGTTTTCATAGTAGTCGTAGCTTTGCCCAACGCCCATTAAACCAAGTTGCGCTAATACAATCCCTAGCATGCCCCCGATAAAACCAAGTACAGCGACCTCAACTAAGTGTTGTAAAAATATTTGCCTTTTACTGGCACCTAATGCACGTCTTACACCTACTTCTGGCGCTCTGCGCAAAAACTTAGCTAAAAGTAATCCTAAAATATTGGCTAAGCACACACCTAAAAACATAAAGCTTAAGCCCACTAAAATTTTATTGTCTTCGGTGACGACGTTGTTGTATTGCATCCATTGGTTTACATCGCGAAGTTTATACCCCAATTCTTTACGATTAAATCGCCCACGCTTTTGTTGTTCTTGCATGTAGGCTAATAAGTAATTTTGATAGGCTTGTTTTTGTTCAAGCGTATTTAGCTCTGCCCAAAACTGGATCCATACTTGCTCCGATTGCAGTTTATCTGCAAAAGTTGGCGTGTTTTCGTGCTTCCACCCATTACTATTGCCCCAACTAACGAGCTCCTTTGCTTTAATTAAACTAAAAGGCATAAATAATTCTTCTATTTTATTAAATGCGCCATTATTTAAGTCATAATATTTAATGTTAAGTGGCCAATGCTTAAGCACACCAACTACTTGATAGCTGGCATCGTCTAAATTGATAAGCTTACCTATGGAGTTTTTTCCTGCAAATAGTTTATCGTTTAGTTCTTGTGAAATAACAACCACAGGTGCGGCTGAGTTTTCTTGCTCTTTACTCCAGGCCCCTCCGTATAGAAATGACAAATTAAACATGCTAAAAAAGTCAGGCGTTGTCATGCGAGCACTGCCAATAAAGGGTTTTATTTTATCTGAATCTAAATAAACTGAGAAACCGGTACGCATCATGGCGACTTTTCGCTCAGGACTGGGTGCTTTTACTAAGTTTACGGCATCTTGATAGGTCAGTTGCAGTGGCATGTTATCTTCTGTCCACCACGTACTACCGTCGTCCATTGTTTGCAATTGTACGCTGTAAAGTTGGTCGCTTTTTTCAGGAATAGGATCAGCCGACATCATGTGATATACACTTAAGCTCGTCATAGTGATGCCAATACCAATGGCAATCGCCAGTACCATTAAAAAACTCACCAGCGGGGTGCGCTTAAAGCTGCGCCAACTTAAATCTAAGTAATGAATAAACATTGGCTAAACTCCTGATGCGGTTCTAATATTTGGCGCACCCTGATAAAGGGTGAAATCGGCAAGTTGTCCATCGACTACTTGAATATTACGCGGAGCTCGGCGCGCTAACTCGCTGTCGTGTGTCACCATTATAATAGTGGCACCATCGCGATTTATTTGCTCAAGTAGTTCCATAACTTGACGAGCCATTAAGCTATCAAGATTACCAGTTGGCTCATCGGCAAGTAAAAAACGAGGTTCTCCGGCAAGTGCACGTGCTATTGCAACACGCTGTTGTTGACCGCCCGACAATTGTTGAGGTAAGTGCTTAGCCCGAGATGCTAAACCAACTTGTTCAAGGCATTGCTCAATTCGACGTTTCCGCTCATTTGCTTTAATCCCTCTGTAGCGAAGAGGGACTTCTATGTTTTCGTATAAGTTTAAATCAGGGATTAAATTAAAACCTTGGAATATAAAGCCAATTTTTTGATTACGTAAATCGGCACGCTGGTTATCGTTTAGGCTGCCAACATTAACACCATCCAACAGGTATTCACCTTCGCTAAAAGGCTCGAGCATACCTGCAATATTTAAAAAGGTTGTTTTTCCTGAGCCGCTAGGACCGGTAACAGCAATAAATTCGCCTTCGTTTACTTGCAGGTTAAAGTCGCGTAGCGCATGGGTTTGTACCATTTCAGTTTGGTATACTTTACTTACGTTATTCATTTGTAACATGGGTATTCCTTAATTATTTTTACGTTGGTTGAGAACGTTATTTATTCTGTTTAGTTTAATAAAATCGTGTCGGCTTGTTTAAAGTCGCTGTAGCTAGAAATAATGATTTCATCGTTTTCTTTAACACCGCTTAAAAGTTCAACCGCGTTAATGCTGGTGGCACCTGTAGTAATAGGTATGCGTTTTGCAATGTTGCCTTCTACCTTATAAGCAACAATTCCGCCTTGCTGCATAAAAGCGCCGCGTTTTACTTGCATTATGTCTTGGCGGTTATCGAGTAAAATACGTGCTGTTAAACGCTGATTTTGACGAATGTTATTACTAACTCCATCAAAGCGAACGCGCGCTGTGACTTCTCGGTTATTTACCTCGGGTGATATAGCGGATAAAACACCCATCACGGTTTCACTGCCTAGTTTAAGCTCTACTTCCATACCGAGTCCTAATTCGTTGGCATAACTTTCAGGTACTTGGAGTTCTGCTTCAAAATTACTTAAATCAACGAGTGTCATTAGTGGCTGGCTTTGTGTTACGGCGGCTTTTTGTTGCACTAATAGGTTACCTACGATCCCTGTAACGGTAGCTTTAATTGATAAATTGCTTACTTTTCGATTTAAATCATCAACGATAAGCTGCTGACGAGTCACATCACTTTTAGCGGCTTGTGACTCGAAGGTGAGTGTATCTTTGGCAAGTGATACCTCTTGTTGTGCATGCTTATAGGAGAGTTTTGCTCGGGATAGATCATCAACCGCTTTTTCAAGATCAATTTGGCTAATTAAGTGCTTTTGTATTGATAACTGCGCTCGACGATTTTCGCGTTTGGCTGCGTTTAGTTCTACCTCAGCCATATCAAGAGTTTTATTTAATGCCAGTGTTTGACGCCTTGCTTGCAGATGTTGTCTTTGTTGTTCACCTTCGAGCCTTTTAAGTACAGACTCTTGTTGCTTTAATTCATTTGTCAACTCTGGACTTTGAAGTAGCGCAAGTGTGTCACCTTCTCTTACGGTATCACCCGCTTTGACTTTTAAATCTATAAATCCCCGTTCAGGGCTATACATTTGGGGGGCATTTGCTGCAACAATTTTACCGCTGGCAGCGATATCCCGTATGAGCGTTTTTACTTGAACCACTGCAATTTGTAATTTTGCGCGACTAATTGATGTGTCTGCACCGTTGCCTGCCATTAGAGTTTGAATACAGACAAAGCCGATTAGCAAGCTAATCACACTAGCAATAATGTATTTTTTATAATTAATAGTTGCTTTTACCTGCACGTCTTGTGCACTCGTGTCTTTAATCATCGTAAATCCTATTTTGTATACTTTTCGCAAAGCAGCACAACCGTCGCGCAGCATATAGCGGCGATAGGCGATACCAAAAATAAACTGAGGGTAAACATAGTTATTCCAATTAGCGAATCTATGGTGTTCTATACCAGTAATATGCCAACATTTAAGAGTTTGAAATATAATAGATTTTTGTTGTTTACGAGATTGTTAATACGTACGCGGACATAAATAGTGTCCGCTGCGGACAGTTCGGTAAATAAAAATTCACTATTAAAAGACTAAAATGACACACAAATTAATAACTAACTTGAGCTCTGGTTAAGAGATTTACTAACGTATTGAATCATGGTGATATTTAAATTTATTTTCTCTAGCCAGAGATTTTCAGTGAAAACAAGGCGAATTTACGCGTCAATAGCGGGCCTATTGCAAGTAAATTCAACGCAGTTAGCGCTGAAAATAGCTGCTCGAGATAGATTTATTATTCAGAGTTCAGGTTAATTAGATTG
>NZ_PNDU01000202.1:0-1945 GCF_005886635.1 Pseudoalteromonas sp. S558
TTTCTTAACGTTAAATAGACCGCATGTATAAGCAGATTGGTATTAGATAATTATTTAATTCACTAACTTAATTGCGCACTATAAAACTTTTTGAGTAGTGCGCAATTAAACTAACTAACCAGAGTTCAGGTTTACTATAATTTTTTAGTATCGCCTTGCGCCGCAAAAGCCTGCTGTTGCCAAGCATTAAATAGCTTTTTTTGCTTATCTGATATTTTTAAACCGTATGTTTTTTGCATATAGGCGTAGGTATCGGCTATGCGTTTACGTGCATCAACAGGTGGCTCGATCACACGCTGCTTAAAGTTTACTTTTACTTCGCAACGGCCATATTGCGTTGCTTTTTCGTTAAGCATACCAAAACGATAATTAGAGCGATCTGTATTAATCTCGCCAATAGCGGGTGCTAAGTTGTTTATATCGGCTTCCATTTGTCTAAACTTAGCACTCACTTTTCGGCAGTTTTTGCGCCCGCCATTTTGCCAGCATTGTAGCTGATGGCCAAACTCCCACGCTGGCACAATATGCTCCCATTCAATACGTAACGCTCGCACGTTTACTTTACCTGAGCGGGTAAGTGTATTTCGAGGAACATAGCCACAATTAGTGGGATCGGGAACAAGTTTTTTGCCTTGCTTTTTAATATCACAACCGCAATAAATACTTTTAGCGTCTTTAGGTAGGGTTTTAATTAAATGTTTTTTAGCCGTTGAAAAACGAGTAAATTGTTCGCCTGATACCGAAGCGCACAAAAAACAAGCCAATAAGGCCAGAATAAATCGGGTCATATCCATCACATACGTGAACTACAGGAGCTGGTAGTCTAAAGCTTTGAAGGTAAAACTTAAAGACTATAAAAATTAAGGTGTTATTTTAGTTTCTAATACGTGTTAATCGTTTAACCCTGAAGCTTTGTATCAACAACATAACCCCACTTAGGCAAAAAAGTACGCTGGTTGCCGAAAAGCTAATAAGCAGTGGGTTATTAAAGTCTTCTCGCTGATCGTAATCCATAATGTGTAACATCCAAAAAAAGTCAAATATTCGCCATATTGTGCTGCGAATGGTAACAACTTTACCGTTATTGGCTGATAAATACAGTGTTGTGTTAAAGGTATCGTTAAATTGTACTTGCCAGATATCTTTTTTATAGCCTACTTCTCTTGAGCCTTGTTTTAAAAAAATTGTGCTCATTGGTTCGGCATTAATGAGTAGGTGAGCCTTGGCATTTTCGGTAATTTGTATTTTAGTTGGCGCTTCAAAAGGGCGACCTGTTATACCGTTAAAGCTGTGCTGTTCACTTTTGCTGATGACGGTAATAAGAGGGGTTGTTAAAAAATTTTCAAAGATAATTTGTGTTGGATTTTTTACCTGAGATGTAATGTTGTCAAGTGATGCAACATAATCAGTTTGCGTAAATGGGTTATTTAGAGTGCGTGTTGCTAGATGTTTACCATGAACTTTTTCAAGAGGGATTGCACTCATGACTAAGCCGCCTAATAGCCAGGCTAAAATTTGTAATGCGAGTAAATAACCGAGCCATTTATGTAGTTTTCGAGCTGGCTTAAATATTCTTTTCATGCGCTTCTATCTTATTATTGTTGTTGGCTAGTTTAATATACTGCAACGGTAAATCACTGCGACATAATGTCGCAGTTTATGTTTATAAAACAATCTAAAATATAGCTATAGTAACCGTTAAAAAATAGAGTTCTTCTTAGGGCGTATTGACCTGTCGTGATTGATTTTGCAGCAGTGTGCTTGGTATTTAAGTAAGGCAGAGCCTATGATGTGTGGTTATTCCCCATAAATAGGTGATAACGCAGCATAAATGCCAAGCATGCGCTGCCCGAAGGGTTCTTTCTAGGGGCAATTAACTCTTTGTTGCTCGGTTTTTACTTAGCCCACTAGGTTACAAACCTCGCGCCGCGATTGAATCGCCCCT
>NZ_PNDU01000203.1:0-5768 GCF_005886635.1 Pseudoalteromonas sp. S558
TTCTCTAGCCAGAGATTTTCAGTGAAAACAAGGCGAATTTACGCGTCAATAGCGGGCCTATTGTAAGTAAATTCAACACAGTTAGCGCTGAAAATAGCTGCTCGAGATAGATTTATTATTCAGAATTCAGGTTAATTAGTTTGTTGAAATTTATTTGGGCTTCTAATCGGTTTGAATTTTAAGCAAAGAAAAGCGCGCTCTATCTCTAGGCGCGCTTGCGGAATCTTCTAATTTTGCATCCTGCAATTGAACTTAATCAACTCCAATTTTTACTAATCCATGTCTATTACTATATTACTTTTTAGTTCTATGTAATGTAGATCAATCCAGATCTATATCCTTTATTCCTAAACATCCTGTAGGGGTAAATACTATTACCAAATCCTCAATTGCACTTCCTAGTGCATCCATGTTTTAAGCAATCCATTGTGTTACCTAAAAAGGCCTGTCCATTTATTCCTTTAACGTCCTGTTAAACAACTAATCTGTGTTGTTATCCTTTTCGCGTCTTCCTGACGCTGTCCGTATTGCAACATTCCATTGTGATACTCGTCCTGAGCCTGTCCTAAAATCAGTATTATCCTGAGTAACCTAATCATTGGTTGGTCGAGTAAGTAATCTATTTCCATTTACTCGTAAGCATCACTGCTTGGTTGATGAATAAATTATAGGTGAATAAGGTAGTTAAACTAGGATAAAGCGGCATCAAATTACAGCTAGTGCAACTGTGATTTTATATTTGTTATTAAAATACAATGGGTTAATTTTTTTATGCTGCTTTTTTGTGTTACATTTTACTCATTTGCTGTCATATCCGTGAGAGATCTCCCACATGATATTTCCATTTCAGGCGTTTCTGTCTATTTATAGCCATTTAAAGTGTGCACTTTATAGTGGTTCAAGATAGAATTATTTGATAATAGTTATTGTTTAGGTGAAATAATGAAGAAAGCACTTACTATCGTTTTGGGACTTGTTGTATCAGTACCTGCATTTGCAAATGACGTTGTTAATATTTACTCTTTTCGTCAACCGTACCTTATTCAACCCATTTTAGATGATTTTACAAAACAAACCGGTATAAAAACTAATGTTGTGTTTGCTAAAAAGGGTTTAATTGAACGCGTTAAACGAGAGGGGAAGCACAGTAAAGCCGATCTAGTTTTAACCTCTAATTTTAGTGCGCTTATTCAGTTAGAAGACTTAAATTTAACGCAAAGAATAAAAAGCGACAGTGTCAATAAAAATGTGCCTGCAGCTTTTCGTGACACAGATGGCCAGTGGGTTGCATTAACAAAGCGCGTGCGAAATGTTTATTCGTCAAAAGAGCGTGTAGGCGCGTTACCAAACCTAACTTATGAAGATTTAGCAGACCCTAAATATAAAGGACAAATTTGCACTCGTTCGGGAAAACATCCTTATAACCTAGGGCTTGTTGCATCTATGATTGCTCATCATGGTGAGGCAGAGACTAAAGTGTGGCTGGAAGGCGTTAAAAATAACCTAGCGCGTAAACCGCAAGGCAATGACCGTGCTCAAGTAAAGGCGGTTAAAGAGGGGTTGTGTAACTTAGCACTAGGGAATAGCTACTATCTTGGTAAAATGCTACAAGATAAAGAACAAAAAGCATGGGCTGAGGCGGTGAATATAAATTTTCCGAATCAAAATAACCGTGGTTCGCACATAAATGTATCGGGTGCTGTTATTACAAAGTTCGCTAAAAACCCTGAAAATGCCTTGAAACTTATAGAGTATATGACCGACAATAAAGCACAAAACGTGTATGCCTCGCTTAATATGGAGTATCCGGTTAAGGCAGGTGTTGAATTATCAAGTTTGGTTGCGTCTTGGGGTAGCTTTAAGGAAGACAGTTTACCACTTGATGAGATCAGTAAATATCGTCCGTTAGCACTTAAGCTGATTGATGAGGTGAAGTTCGATCTTTAATGAATTATAAATTTAAGCTGTCTAGATGGCAGCTATTTGCGTGGTCGACAGGCTTAATATTGTCGGCCCCGTTGTTCTTCCTCTTATTTGAATCCGTACAAGGCGACTCAGAGGTGTTTACTCACCTTTGGAATACCGTCCTTTGGGATTATATAACTAACACTGTGTTGCTGATTTTGGGTGTTTGTGTGCTCAGTTGTGTGATTGCATTGCCGCTTGGATGGCTAACTGCTTACTGTCGCTTTCCCGGTAAAAAACAGTTTGAATGGGCACTTATGCTGCCCCTTGCTATGCCTACCTATATTATTGCTTACGTATATACAGATTTATTAGATTACGCAGGCCCTGTGCAAATAACGTTGCGCGAGTGGTTTGGCTGGCAATCACCTAATGATTACTGGTTTTTTGATATACGCACATTACCAGGTGCCATAGTGATGATTGCTTTGGTCCTGTATCCGTATTTATTTTTGATTTTTAAAACAGCGCTTCGCGAGCAATCGTTTAAATTAGTCCAAGCTAGCCAGTTAATGGGGCTATCTCCTTGGAAAAGTTTTTTTAAAGTAAGTTTAGTACTCTCCAGAGGTGCAATTGTTGCGGCCCTTGCGCTCATTAGTATGGAAACTATGGCTGATTTTGCAACGGTCAGTTACTTTGCTGTAAGCACCTTAACGACCGCTGTTTACGATACATGGTTTGGTTATTACTCACTGACAGCGGCTGCAAAAATATCGGGTGTTATGCTATTACTTTTATTTTTAGCATTAATGGCTGAGCGCTTTAGTCGCCGTGATCAGGCCGTGTTTGAGCGCCAGTCGAGCGTTAACAGTGAATCGCTTTATATTTTAAAGGGTAAGTCAGGGTGGTTAGCCACTGCATTTTGTAGTTTTATTTTACTTATCTCTTTTGTGATCCCCATAGCGGTACTTATTAATTATGCCGTTACTTATTTTGGTAAAGCATGGAGCAGCGAGTTTTTTAGTTATGCTTGGCAAAGTTTAAAAGTAGCAGGAGTGGTGAGTTTAGTAACCATTGCTTTGAGCATATTAGTGGTTTTTTATCAGCGCGTGGCAAAACAAACATACCCACTTATTCCTGGACGCTTAGCAAGCACAGGCTATGCATTGCCTGGCACCGTACTTGCCATTGCGGTTTTATTACCGCTTACATTGTTAGAAAACACCATAAATACAGTACTCGCACCGTATAATTTAGACATAGGTTTGCTGCTTAGCGGCAGTGTTTTTACCATTATTATTGCTTATATTGTTAGGTTTTACGCTATTGCACATGGAGCGATAGAGTCGAGCTTTTTACGCATTAGTCCATCACTCGATATGGCAAGTCAGTCAATGGGTAAAAGCCAATGGCAAACATTAAGGTTAATACACTTGCCTCTATTACGACGAGGTTTGCTTACTGCGGCGTTACTGGTATTTATTGAATGTATGAAGGAGCTGCCAGCGGCACTACTACTTAGACCCTTTGGTTTTGAAAGCTTGGCGACTCACGTATTTCAGTATGTAAGTGATGAGCAACTAGAGCTGGCCTCTATATCTGCTTTATTTATTGTGATTGTGAGCTTTATTCCTTTGTATTTTATTAACCGTTCTATGGAGCAGCGTAGTTAAATGAGTAGTTTAATTTTACAAGGCGTAAGTTATCACTATAACGACACCCAAGTGCTTCATGATCTAGATTTAACGGTTGGTAAAGATGAAATAGTGTGTTTACTTGGGGCCAGTGGTTGTGGAAAAACAACGACACTTAAAGCAATCGCAGGATTAATTGAAACGAGCCAAGGCCGTATTTTTATAGATGGTAAATTGGTGAGTGATGAAAGCTCATTTATTTCACCAGAGCACCGTAACATCGGCATGATGTTTCAAGATTATGCGTTATTTCCACATTTAACAGTCGCTAATAATATCGCATTTGGGCTAAGTTCAATGAATAAAGCCCAGAAGCAGCAACGTGTTGATGAAATGCTTAAGCTTGTGCATTTAATTGGCTGTGCCGACAGGTTCCCGCATCAGTTATCGGGTGGCCAACAGCAACGTGTTGCTATAGCTAGAGCACTAGCTTATAGGCCGAGTTTATTACTCCTTGATGAGCCTTTTTCTAACATAGATACTCAAGTACGTTTTGAGTTAATCGCTGATATCCGGCGAATTATTAAAACATCTCAAGTGTCTGCTGTATTTGTGACACATTCAAAAGAGGAGGCATTTGCCTTTTCAGATACACTTGCCATTATGCATCGCGGAAAAATTGCTCAACAAGGCTCGCCAGAGCAGCTTTTTGCAGCTCCATGTTCAAAGGAGGTTGCAGAGTTTCTGGGTCAAGGCATATACTTAAGCGCAGAAGTATTAACGGCGACTGAATACCGTACTCCGTTTGGCTTAGTTAAATCGTATATTGCGCATGAACATACTGAAAAAGCAGGGACAATATATGTTCGTCCTCACCAAATAGAGTTAGTGAGCGACAATATACATAATGAACAAAGCGAGCGAGCAACAATATTAAGCAGTCGCTTTATTGGCTCTGCGTATGTTTATACGGTTGTTATTGCTGAACAGGAAATTGAAGTTGCTGCACAATATGGCCAATCATTTGATAAAAATGAGCAGGTTATAATAAAAATAAAACCTCACACGGTGAATTTTTTCGAATCATAACTAATTTGTTATTCGCTGTGTTAATCCGTTTATAAGCTAAGGAATGACAATGGCGCAAGCGCAGTCGGGGATTTGTGCTGAGGCAAACTTACACGGTTTGCATTTATTTTTTAATGTGTTTGATGGCCAAGATGAGTCTCTGCGCGCAAAACTAAAGCAAGTTAGTGCAATAGAAGAAGAGTTTAGCGATCAATTTTCTGAATCAATGCTGTCATGCATGCTTGCTATCGGCGCACAGTACTGGCCGCATATCTTGCCTGAATATATCCCAAGTGAATTACAGAGCTTTCCTAATATAAATCACAGCGATCATCATATGAGCGTGCAGCCGTGTGATTTATTCGTACAAATACGCTCAGACCGAGAAGACGTTAATCATTTATTTGCACTGCAAATTTTAAAATTATTTGCCCCCGATGTTGAGCTGGTGGAGCAAATTCGTAATTTTCGGTTTTTGGATGGCCGAGATTTTAACGGCTTCATTTATGGGGGCGACACAGCCCTTGGAAGAAAGAAACGTGCTACGGCCCTGGTAAATAAACAGGGGAGCTTTGAAGATCAAGGCAGTTATATTCATGTGCAGCGTTATAAGCACGATTTAACAATGTGGCAGCACTTATCATTGAGTGAGCAAGAGCAAATAATGGGGCGTACGCGTCTTGATAATACGCTTATTACACCTACTGTAGAAACCTCTCATGCTGTGCGTAGCGAGCTAAAAGACGAAAGTGGGCAACCACTATTATTAAATCAGAGCATGCCTTACGGTGATGTTTACGAGCAAGGGATGTTATCTATTTCCTGCGCCTCGACAGGAACCGCATTTGAAAAAGTACTGAAAAGCCGTTTAGGTGAAAAAGAGTGTTATGATCAGTGGCTTGATTTCACTCAAGCCGACATGGGATCTGCTTTTTTTGCACCCTCTATAGGATTTTTAAAGCAGCTTTAATTTTTTTAGCTTGTTATACCAACCGGCATAAATATCTGAATAAGTTAACGAATTAAATCACTCTATAACAGGCATTGATCAGACCCCTAGGCAACTTTTTGGATTTTATATAAATGCAACGCATGTCCACCAATGAGCCTTATTATTTTTTCCCTGAACTCATCAAAACCATCCAAGCTAATTTTGTCGCC
>NZ_PNDU01000204.1:0-4024 GCF_005886635.1 Pseudoalteromonas sp. S558
AGACTTGTGTATAAGAGACAGAGCTCTACCTAGGAAGAGCTTTTTTTGTTTCAGGAAGGGTTAACTTTTCGGATGTTAGGGTATATTCAATATGCTAAGCTCACACTCGTGAATAACCTTGGAATAAATTACACTTAAATGGCTGATAATAAAAAAATACCTACCAGTAAACCTGCAACTAAACGTGTGAGTAAACCATCAGGCACGGCAAAGAAAAGAACCTCAAAAACTTCAAAAAGCACTAAAAAAGCAGCAAAAAAAACGCTTCAACGCTCTTTCATGAAAAAAATATGGTCAGTGTTTTGGAAGCTAAGTTTGGCTGTTTTTATTGCCATGGCAATGTATTTTATTTATCTAGATTCAAAAATAACACGTCAATTTGAAGGAAATAAATGGCAACTTCCAGCGCAAGTTTATGCGCGGTCAATGGCATTTTATCCAGGACAATTTTTATCAAGCCAAGAAGTAATATGGGAACTTGAACGTCTAAATTATTCATCAGTTAATAGATTAAGCCGAACAGGGCAGTTTGTTAAAACAGCCAGTAGTATTAAAATTTATCGTCGTGATTTTGAGTTTTACGATGGATTTGAAGCGTCGCATATTATTGAATTGCGTTTTTCAGGGCAAAAAGTCGCAACGATTAAAGATAAGTTTGGCAGGCGCTTAAATAGTGCTCGCTTAGAGCCGGTACAAATAGCTCGTATAGGCAATGATTCTAAACAAGATAGAGAGTTTGTGTCGCTTGATAAATTTCCAGCCATGTTAAAAGACACATTATTAGTGGTTGAGGATCGTAATTTTTATGAGCATCATGGTGTGTCGGTGTTTTCCATTTTACGGGCGCTTTATACTAAT
Source organism: Pseudoalteromonas sp. S558 (assembly GCF_005886635.1). Lineage (NCBI taxonomy): Bacteria > Pseudomonadati > Pseudomonadota > Gammaproteobacteria > Alteromonadales > Pseudoalteromonadaceae > Pseudoalteromonas > Pseudoalteromonas sp. S558. The sequence goes on from NZ_PNDU01000204.1 coordinate 859, forward strand.
ATACGCGCAGGTCGTACAGTTCAAGGCGGTAGTACACTTACCCAGCAACTAGCTAAAAATATTTACTTAACGCGTGAACGTTCTTTAATGCGTAAAATAAATGAGGCCTTTATTGCTCTTATTCTGGATTATCGCTATTCAAAAGATCAAATATTAGAAGCGTATTTAAATGAAGTCTATTTAGGGCAGTCTTATAACCAAGGTGTGCACGGTATGGGGCTCGCTGCAGACTTTTATTTTTCTAAACCCGTTGATGAACTAGAATATGACCAAATTGCTCTGCTGGTGGCAATGGTTAAAGGACCCTCTTATTACAACCCTCGTCGTTACAAAGAGCGCACAATGGAACGTCGAGATCTCGTTCTGCGTCTTATGGTAGAAAATAAACTGCTTAGCACAAAAGAATATCGCGCATCACTTAAACGTCCTATTGATATTGCGCCAATGAAAGCAAGTTTACAAAAATCATACCCAGGCTATTTAGAGCTAGTAAATCGAGAATTAAATAAGCTATTACCAAATAAACAAACGCTTGATGCCGGCGTGAGAGTATTTACTTATTTTGATCTACAAAAACAAACAGCAATGGAAGAGTCGATAAAAAATAGTTTACCGTACTTAGAAAGACGTCCAAAAACAGAAGAATTAGAAACTGCGATGATTTCTGTTAACGTAGAAAAAGGCGGTGTATCTGCGCTTGTTGCTGGCCGTGATGTGCGTTACTCGGGCTTTAATCGTGTTTTAGATACAAAGCGTAATATAGGATCGCTCGTTAAACCCGCAGTGTACTTAACGGCGCTACAATTACCGCATTATAATTTAGCTACACTGCTTGATGATTCACCATTACAGGTGACAAACGAGCAGGGTAATGTGTGGCAACCAGAGAACTTTGATCATCAATACCGTGGTGCAATCCCACTTTATAAAGCATTTAGTAATAGTATTAATATTCCAGCGGTTAATTTAGGGCTTGATGTCGGTGTTGACCAAGTAGCAAAGACTTTAAAAGGGCTAGGTGCGACGGGGAGAATAGATGAATACCCATCGCTACTTTTAGGTGCTATTGAAATGTCTAGTTATGAAGTTGCCCAATTATATACAACGATAGCTGCAGATGGCGAATACAGACAACTTACTGCAATATCGGCCCTTACCAATTCTGTAGGCAAAGTGCTTTATAAGCATATCGTAAAGCCAGAATCCAGATTTGATAAAGACGCGATTTACATGACTAAGTACGCAATGAAGCGTGTAACTAAAGACGGTACTGCTAAACGCTTAAATTTACATTTTCCGTCAATTCAACTGGCAGGTAAAACGGGAACCAGTAATGATTTGCGCGATAGCTGGTTCGCAGGGTTTGATCAAAACACGGTAACGGTAGCTTGGCTTGGTCGAGACGATAATAAAAGTACGGGACTAACTGGCAGTGTTGGGGCGCTAGAAACGTATATTCGCTATTTAAAACCACTTAATCCCCAAGCCATTGCGGATACACGGCCAGCATCAATTCGCTGGGCGTTTGTTAACGAGCAAACTGGAAAACAAGCCCCACCAGGCTGCGGAAAAGTAATTCAATTACCTTTGAGAGCCAGTGAGTTTAAACCTAGACCAAGTTGTTAATAAATCATTTAATACGTATGAAAAGTTTAAATTAATCTGCATCTCGTTTAAGAACCAAACTAAACGCCAGTTCCGAGCTCCGATCTTTCGACCAGTAACGATTGAATAAATAAGGAGTAGCTATGATTAAATTAGTTGAATTTTTTGCAATGTTGATGATTTTTACAAGGTATTTACCCCTCTATGGAGCAAGCAATTACTCGACAATGATCTAGAAACGTCAATGAGCAGGACGTACGATGAACAGTGGGATTATGACTATTGTCATTAGTTTTCATGTGTTGCATCACCGTCACTTTAAAAATATGTTGACTTGTACCTTTTTTAAGCTAGTCTGTTTTTTAATGTACAATAATATTTTTAAGTAAAAAGATGAAAACAAGTGTTTTATTTATACTCTTAGTGTTAATCGCGGCTTGTAGTAGTACGCCAAATAAAGCTGATGACGAAAGTGCAGCCGGACAACATGCAGCAATTAAGAAAAATTATAAGTGCGATATGGAAGCTGTAACAGGTTCAAAGCTAAAGCGAAAGCGTTGTACTACAGCAGAGCAACGACAAAGAGAAAAAAAACGTGCTGATGAACTTTTAAGAACTTCAGTTTTATCAGCTACGGGAATGGAGCAGCAATAGCAATTATCATTTTAACATACGACAGGTCCAACGTTGAAATATATAACAGTTAACCAGTTATAACACCCATATGTTTAGCCATTAATTTGACTGATATTTTATATGGTAGTTCGATTATCAAGCAATTGTGTCCGCCTAATTCCAGACGGTGGTGCAAGGGAGTGTTCAAGAATCTGTGTCACTTAATTAAACTTATAAAAACAGGAATGGCACATGACAAATCAATTCAATTTCGAAGATGCCATTAAAGCGCTTCAATCAGATAAAAAACTAAACGGTAAAGATGGTGTACTTACATTACTTATCAAACAATTAACTGAGTCAACGCTCTAAGCTGAGCTTAAACCTTGCTAATGAGCAGGCACCTAATCGCAAAATGCCTCTAGCACTAAGACCATTAAGTCGGTTCATAGTAAAGTTTGATATAAAAAAATGAAACTTGTCAGTGACTGATTACGATGATAATTATCGGGCCCATTGTCGCTACTGCTTTTTATCCAAGTATTGGAGATGATAAGCGTTTACGAGTGGTTGTCATGTTTTAGCGTGGCTGGGGATAGTACCAGCCACGCTAAAACAGGAGGAAAGCGAGCGTTGTTGGATATTTCTACACAGGGAAAATGTATTTAAGAACTTTACTATCCAGAGCTCAGGGTGCGAGTAAATCTTAGCCTAATAGTAGTAATGCCGATCATTTAAGAAATAGTTAATAGCACTTGAACGATCTTCTAGGTATGTAAGAATCCGAATTCTTTTGTAGAATTCGGATTTTTTTATGCAACTTTCTAATGCTCTCGATATTATTAACAACATCAAACCTAATGACGTTGAAACACTTGCAGATTTACTCCCTTTATCCCTTATCGAAGAAGCCTATGCGCTGACCGAAACCGTTACACTACGAAAA
>NZ_PNDU01000205.1:0-6522 GCF_005886635.1 Pseudoalteromonas sp. S558
GGCTGCTCAACTCCATTTGACACCATTCTGACCTGTGGGTATTGTGTATTGGTCGGTTTTATAAAGGCCTCATTATTTTGGCGGGAGTTACCCGTACGCCAAACAACACCATCGACACCCAGCAAGGTAAGTCCATTCCAATGAGGGTGATTAGCGTCATCATTTCAATGTCTTTGGGTACATTCAAATAAGGCTTTCATAGCGGCTTCACCTAGGTTTTTACGACGCTGAGTTAAAGCACTTGGCGCAACAAATGGCTTCCCTTCTCGGTCAACAATATCGAGCATATTAACGACATCGGCCATCGATTTGTCATTATAAATAACCATCCCGATCAACAACCAAGCCATCGATTCTAGGGTTATTTTTCTTTTTCGTAGTGTAACGGTTTCGGTCAGCGCATAGGCTTCTTCGATAAGGGATAAAGGGAGTAAATCTGCGAGTGTTTCAACGTCATTAGATTTGATGCTGTTAATAATATCGAGAGCATTAGAAAGTTGCATAAAAAAATCCGAATTCTACAAAATAATTCGGATCCTTACATACCTAGAAGATCGTTCAAGTGCTATTAACTATTTCTTAAATGATCGGCATTAGACCCTAAGCTATGTAGTTAAAAAATAGTAAGCTATAGTAATGTAATAATTAGATTAGATTAGATAAGTTCATTATGGTTGGTGTTTTAGCTTCGGTTGATCAACGTACTCAGTTGGTTGGTGAAAACCGCTTAGAGTTGTTATTGTTTTATTTACATAGCCGCCACTTATTTGCACTCAATGTGTTTAAAATAAAAGAAGTGGTAAAGCTGCCACATTTAAGCAAAATTCCCCATTCTCACTCCAAAATAACTGGAGTTGCGAATATTAGAGGTGAATCTATACCTGTAATCGATTTACGGCAGGCTATTTCTATGTCCGCAGTGAAATACGCCGAAGACTGTAACTTAGTTATTACAGAATACAATAGAAGCGTACAAGGCTTTTTGATTGGCAAAGTTGATCAAATCGTCAATATGACATGGTCAGATATTATGCCACCGCCTAGCTCTGTTGGTAAAAATCATTACTTAACAGCGCTCACTAAAATCAAACGTGATGATCAAGAACATCTCGTTGAGATCATTGATGTAGAAAAAGTACTAGCAGAAATAGTTGAATACGAAGTAGATATTTCTGATGGGGTACTCGATCAAGGCATCGTCAATGAGTTTGCGGGACGTAAAATACTTCACGCCGATGACTCACCTACCGCACGCAAACAAGTAAGCGATACGCTATCACAACTGGGCATTGAGATTGTGCCTGCAAGTAATGGCTTAGAAGCTCTTAACATGCTTAGAGGCTGGGCTGATGAAGGGCGAGATGTCGAAAAAGAGCTCTTAATGGTAATTACAGATGCCGAAATGCCTTCTATGGATGGCTATCGCTTAACCCATGAAATACGTAACGATGGCAGGCTTAAAAATCTTTATGTGGTTCTTAACACATCTTTAAGCGGTAGCTTTAACGAGGCTATGGTAGAAAAAGTTGGTTGTAATGCATTTTTATCTAAATTCCAACCTGATTTGCTTGTTAATGAAGTACAAAATCGCCTAAAAGAAGTGCTTAATAACAGCACCGAATAGCCATACTGAAGATTTTAGTCTATTTGCCAATTTAGCGCTTTTGTGATTAATTGGCATTTTAGACACATAATAAAAATACAACATTTGCTCAAAAAAGTTGCCAAACCACTCACTACCTTAGTGAAACGTTATCTGCCTGACCCATTTATTTTTGTTACTTTACTCACCTTTGTAATTACATCTGTCGTAACACCTTCAGCCCACAAAAAATGATTACCGCAGTTTTCAATTCTATCTTGTTGTCGCACCTGATTAAATCGATGGTAATTATATTTGACACGCGCCATGCGTAGATTCCTTATTTGGGAGAAGTTTTGCTTGCAATTCACCTTTATACATTACTCTCGTTAATTAGGGGGAATCCATACATCTGCGAAATTAATCACGAAAGGTCAACACGCCCTAGTTAAATAAACGCACAGCACTGGTCACATAGATTGTATTAATCGTGCCATGGAAATTTCCTTTGATCCAATTGATGCTTTTTAACTAACTGTATGAACTCTTCTGTTTGTTGTTGCGAAAGCGTCCAAAATAAACCTCGGCTATCATATATTGGTTTATAGAATTCACTTTGCTTTGCGCAATATAAACCAAACTCAGCTGGGTTTTCCTCCTCTTGAAAAACAGCTAGGTTGTTAAGTGATTCAAAATAAATTGTCTTTTGAGGAAGTAAATAGTAACTGACCGAGACGCTGCATTTTTCTATATCTAGTGTTAGTTTTGATTCCATTAACACCAACATATAAAAGCACGTAAAAATGAAAAAAATTAAAAGCAGTATGGCAAACCAAAACAAAGTGTCCGGATTATTAAGTAAACTACCTTGGCGAAAACCATCGGCTGTTTCTTCGGGATTTAAAACACCTCTTCCAAACCACATAATAAAAGCCATCGCAACAACAACAGTAAAAAGGTACTTAGTTTTTTTAAGGATAAAATGAAATTGTGTCATGTAAGTCCCCGATATCACTATTGTGATATCGGGCTCCTTGTTATTATTGTATATGTTTTTCAATGCCTATTACGCATTATTTACAGTCGCACTAAAACGCAGTGGTGTTTGCCGCCCCCTAAATAGAACATGAACGAGCATTATTACTATTAATCGTTACAATCAACTCGATAAAATGGTCATCGGCAGGCTTAATATGGGGTTCTCTGAATCCGCAAAATGCATCATTACAGCGATATGACCAGCAACTACAACTGCATACATTACAGCCGAAAAAATTTGGCCGTATTTATCCAGTGGCATTAAATGCGAATAGTGACGACCTCGCCATTCAAATATAATCTCCAGCGCACCAACAAACAAAAAGAATACCAGTAACATCAAACCAAATGTGTAACTCAGCCATAAGCCAAATAAAACACCGAGTAAACATACGCTTAAACCAATCCATGAACGCATTGAAAAACTAATACTTTTTAATACATGCCCGCCATCAAGCGGTAAAATGGGTAGCAAGTTAAATAAATTTAGTAATGCACTAAGCACCGCGACACCGGCAAATATTTCCATTTCTGTGGCGTAATACAAAACCACACCCAGCACAGAGGTAATTAAACCAAACGCAGGCCCCATTAGCGATATAACTACATCTTGCCAACGAGTCGTTATTTTCTCATCACTTACAGCCAGTCCACCAACAAATGGGATTAAATAAATACCTTTGGTTTTTATCCCAAAATATTTCATAGCTCGCACATGGCCATATTCGTGCACAACCAGACACGCAATAAGCATGAGTGCAAATTCAATACTAAATAACCACGCATAGCCTGCAACCGAAGCCCCCGCAAGCACAGCTTTAATTACTTTAGCGCTTTTAAAAAGCTTAAAGCCTAATGCTGCTAACCCTAAAAAGCCTTTTTTAGGCGCACCGTTTGTCGATACCGGCAATGCTAGTTGTGTAGCAAATTGATCATCCACAAACAGCGAAATACTGTGCTCTTCGACCGTGCCGGTATCAATACCTATTACTTTATTATCGTGAGTAAACTGATAATAATTTTCACGTGGGTTGTCAAAGGTGATGGCTTGTTGAGCATGGAAAACTTGCACTATTTTTTGCCCTGCTACCATAAGTGAAAATGGTTGCTCGGCTAAAGTGAGGTCTATTCTTATCATAATTAAAACCGTTTAAAACAATGTACCTAGTATACCTTCTCGCTTATAAAACACGAGTAGCATACTTAATCATTATTTTTAATTATAGCGTTTTAATACTGACAAAAGTAAACAACACGACTACTTTTATAGTAATCATACGTTACACAATGAAAGGGATTACAGTGAACAAAATGGTGCCCAATATTCTAGTTGTTGACGACTCAAAGGCTATTTTGATTGTCATGGAGGCTATACTCAACGAACTAGGCATGTCAGAAACCATAACTACATGCCTAAGTGCGACAGAAGCTCTTGATAGGGTCAAAGCTGATATAAATTATTTTGACGTCATTTTTACTGATCTTAACATGCCTGAAATGGATGGTATGGAGCTGATGCGGCACTTAGGGGCATTAAATTACCACGGCGCTATTATTATTATTTCTGAAATGGCGCATAAAGTAATTAACTTAGCTGCAAATATTGCCAAGCAACATAATACTCACCTTATCGGAAATATAACCAAACCTATTCAACTATCTCAAGTGGGCACTTTATTAACAAAAGCCGCACAATTTCATTGCCACACTTTAATTAAAGAATCTGCAATTTCAAAAGAGGAGCTTATCGGCGCATTAAATAATGATGAAATAGTTCCTTTTTACCAACCTAAAGTAAATGCTTATAGTAATAAAATAGAAAGTGTAGAGGTGCTTGCCCGTATTGTTTCTAATAAGGACGGTCGTGTTATTTCACCAGATCGTTTTATTAATGTAGCTGAGCAACATAATTTAATTAACCAGATTTCATTTTCTCTTTTCGAAAAAGCCACCAGCGATTTTAACAGTATGAAAGTAGAACTTTGCCAAGGTTTTAAGCTCGCATTTAATTTATCATCCATTCAGCTTGATGACTTAGATTGCCCAAATAAGCTATTACTAATATTAGCAAATAATAAACTGACGCCCAGCGATATTATTATTGAAATAACTGAACAACATGCACTTTCCAGTCTTGCACAATTAGAAACTTTAAATAGATTAAGAATGCATGGCTTTGGTCTGTCCTTGGATGATTTTGGTGTGGGCTTTACAAATATGAATCAGCTTAAAAGCCTTCCTTTTACTGAAATAAAAATAGACCGCTCACTTATTAGCCACATAGATACCGACTTATTCTCTCAAGTGGTCGTTACTTCCTTAATTAATATAACAAGCGAAGAACATTTGGATTTAGTCGCTGAAGGTGTCGAGCGACCAGAAGAGCTCATTTATTTGAAACACCATAGGAAAAACTTAGCCGTTCAAGGTTTTTTATTCAGTCACCCTAAGCCCAAAAATGAATTTGTACGCTGGGCTAAAAACTGGATCAAAACAGCCAATAGTTTAATCAAAAAATAAATATCGGCTGAATAAATGACACCCCAAGGCTGCGCATACTTGGCATTTAACCTCGAAAGATAAACAGGCCTTAATGATCTTTTTCGGGGGCTTTATCTGTTTCGCTTACTATATGCGCACTGTTAGCTAAGCGCTTACGCCATCGTTGCTTTGCTACTGCACGCATATTTGTAGATTGATCTCGCTCATCTACAATTTCTAAGCCCATAAGAGCCTCTATCAAATCCTCTAACGTTACAATACCTAGCACATCTCCGTATTCATCAACGACTAAACATATGTGGGTACGCTTGGTTAAAAGCGTTTGCAGTAATGACGACACATTATGAGAGCTGGGCACGGTATAAATAGGTTTAACTAATTTACTTATTTTGTAGTCAGTGCCTAATCGATGAAACGCCAGCATAATATCGTTTTTATGCACAAACCCAACAATATCGTCGCTATCTTTATCAAATACCAAAATTCGAGAAAATGACGACGAACCGTAATCGTTCAAGTATTGATTCACTGTCAAATCTTTATGAACTTTAAAAAGCACAGTTCGAGGTGTCATTAAGTCACATAATTTTGCATGCCTAAAATGCAGTAAATTACGAATTATTTCAGACTCATCTTCATGAAGCGCTCCTGACTCAGTACCTATATCTGCCATTGCTTCTATTTCTTGACGAATATAATACGCTTCATTATGTGCAGGTCTCATTAAATTAGTGAGTTTTTGTGCACACCATACAAATGGTTTAAGCAAAATAACTAAAAAGCGCAGCGCATAAGTGACACTTGGCGTTAATACCCGCCAGTAATTCGCACCTAAGGTTTTGGGAATGATTTCAGAAAGTACCAGCACTAATAAAGTCATAATAGCTGATGCTATACCGACAGCTGCATCTGAAAAGACCACTGCGGCTTGCGCGCCTACCCCAGCGGCACCGGCGGTATGCGCGACTGTATTTAAAGTTAAAATAGCCGCTAAAGGCTCATCTATATTACTTTTGAGCGTTTCAAGCTGCTTGGAAAACTCAGGATGTTCTTTTTTAAGTGATGCAACGTAGCTAGGCGAAATACTTAACAGCACCGCCTCCATCACAGAACATAAAAACGAAATAACTATCGCCACGACCATATAAACTATCAGTAAAGTCACTTTCTCTCCTTAATTTCAGGTATGTAAGCATAGTAACAATACATGTTATATTTAGCCAAATTACTAATAATAGGCTCAATAATGAAGTTTAGCGCATCTTGGTACACTCAAAATAAGCTATTTAAACACGCTGCGGTGATATCAATAGGTCAATGCAACACCTTATAATTGATTATTAATTAGGTTGTTATGACTGACTTATCAAAACGTGGTTTAAGTGATATTGAAAAGCTGC